>CAJCBY010000241.1 GCA_903960725.1 uncultured Cytophagaceae bacterium
CAGTCCGAAGGAAATGAGTCCGGAGGATTTTTCCCTATACTCATCGCCAAAGGCGATTCCTACTTTATTCTTTGTGCTTTATGCTCTATGCTTTAAATCTATACTCTCTACTCTATTTAAGTAAGTCCGGAGGAAATGAGTCCGAAGGATTTCATTTTTCATTCACCACTCACCATTCACCATTCTGTAAAAATCCGTAGGATTTTTACAGAGATATTTTCCCAAAATTTTCCCACGGCGAATCCCCTAACCTTTCCGCGCCAGGCGAATCCGCTAACGTCTCATTCGCTAACAAAGCGAATAAAACCGCTTCTTTCGCTGCAGATGGCATACCTAATTCATCACTCTCGCAAACGCGGAAGGGAAGAAGTTCGGTTAAACGGGCCATTATGACTGGGTTTTTACTACCACCACCACTCACGTAAACCGTACCCTCTACATTAGAAGGAATGTATGTTTTCATTGCGAGGGCGATGCTTTGGGCGGTGAATTCTGTTAAGGTCGCGACTAAATCAGCTGGGCTGATGGAGGCATGTACTATGTCTAAATTAAAGTATTCGGGGCCGGTGCTTTTAGGGAATTGATCCTTGAAAAAGCTTAAACTCATCAGCTCAGCTAAAATTCCAGCGTCAACTTTTCCAGAGAGAGCGATGGCGCCATTTTCATCAAACGGCTTATTGAAATAACGGCGTACCGCTGCGTCGATCAAAGTATTACCAGGGCCCGTATCAGTCACTAAAATTCCAGCTGGGTCACCGGAGGCAGGCAAATAAGTGAAGTTTCCGATGCCGCCTATATTTAATAAAATGCGATGTTCCCCTTTCTTAGAGAATAGAAAATAGTCACCAAACATGGCTAAAGGAGCCCCTTCTCCACCGGCTGCTACGTGTTTTTGGCGGAAGTCGGAGAGAGTAATGATTCCAGTTAACTGGGCAATGTGATCACCGTCGCCTATTTGCAAGGTAGAATGCGGGAGTTTACCCGTTCTATCTGGGCGGTGCATCACTGTTTGACCATGGGAGGCAATTGCGTCTACCTCGGACGGTGAAACACCCCAGCTAGCTAAAACTTCTAAAATCAGTGAAGCATGCAAGCGTCCAACTTGCGCGTTAAGCGTCGAAAGGGTGGGGAAATGAATGTTTTCTTTGGCAAAAACCGAACGAATCGACTCCTTGAATTCTGCTGGATAAGGGCGGGTGTCGTAATGTAAAATCTCATAAGAGGTATCCAGCCCAAAACCCGTAAAGCACACCAAAGCTAAATCTAAACCATCCAAAGATGTACCCGACATCAGACCTAAAATAGTCCGAGTGGGGGCTTTGGAAATTTGATACAATTGCTCGATCCGCGGGTTCATAGCTCAAAGCTACGAATAATTCTTTTTACCATCGTTTAGACGTATATTTGTTATTCAAAATTCATTTTATGGCATTAGACGTAATCATTGTAGGCGGCGGCATCGTGGGCCTCGCAACAGCGCATCGTTTATTAGAAGCGCGTCCAGATCTTCAGATCGCTTTGTTTGAAAAGGAAAGCATGGTTTCTATGCACCAAACGGGAAATAATTCCGGTGTAATCCACTCAGGTTTATACTACAAACCGGGTTCATTGAAAGCAAAGAATTGTATTGAGGGCTACCATCAATTGATTGAGTATTGTACGAAAGAAAATATTCCGTTCGAGTTAACGGGTAAAGTGGTAGTCGCTTCCACGAACGAGCAACGCCCGCAATTAGAAACCTTGTACCAGCGTGGCCAAGAGAATGGGTTAGCTGGAATTCGGAAATTGAATTTGGCAGAAATGCGGGAATACGAGCCGCACGTGACAGGGGTAGAGGGGATGTTTGTTCCGCAAACGGGAATTGTAGATTACCGAGCTGTGGCAGCAAAATTAGCGGTTGGAGCCCAAATCAAGGGATGCGAAATGCACCTAGGTGAGCAAGTATTGGATATTAAAAAAGGCTTGACTTACTCGATTGTTGAAACAACGAAGTCAGTCTATGAGGCGAAGTTAATCATTAACTGTGCGGGACTTTACTCAGATAAAGTGGCCCAAATGACCCAGAGAGATCCATTAGACGTGCGCATCATTCCATTCCGCGGGGAATATTTCAAACTTAGAAAAGACAAAGAATACCTAGTCAAGAACCTTATTTATCCAGTGCCAGATCCGAACTTCCCGTTCTTAGGCGTTCACTTTACGCGGATGATGCGTGGAGGCGTGGAGGCGGGACCGAATGCGGTTTTGGCGTTTAAAAAAGA
>CAJCBY010000242.1 GCA_903960725.1 uncultured Cytophagaceae bacterium
ACCCTATACAATGCATTTTTAGATCATTTTGGTAAAAATGTCATGGTGGATATTTATACCTACCAATACAAACCAAGGGAGTTCAAAGAAATCATAGGGCAACAATTAGGAAATTATCATTACTACCTCATTCAACCTCATTTAATCGATGAGGACGAAGAAACGGTAAAAATTTTACAAAAAATAGCAGGGGATCGCTTGATTTTATTAGATCAAAATTTTGGGACTATCAGACACTCCAGTCTCATTTGCCCGCCCAATCCTTCGCTAAAAAAGATTTTTAATACCCAACTAAACCTGTTTAATAAGTACCGCAGTCTTAATTTAGTTTTGAGCGAAGACGAATACTTCGATCCTGAATTAATCAATGCGTGTAGTGAATTCTGCGAATCGAATTCATTGAATTTCCAAGTATTAGATGGCCTAGAAGAGGACGATTTTCAACAAAATGAGATTTATTTCACTTTGTCCGATACCGATCTTTTCCAGGCTATCAAATACGCGGAGAAAAAGAACTGGACTTTAGGTAAGGATATTGGCGTGATCTCTTTAAATGATCATCCTTTCAAAGAGATTATAGCCGGAGGAATCACTGTCGTGAGCACTCACCCAGAAAAATTAGGTCAAAAAGCGGCCGAAATGATACTAAACAATCAAAAGACGGTAGAGGTCATCGAACCTAGCCTGATTATACGACAATCACTTTAGGGTTTTATTTTATTTTTAAAAGGGCCATGTTTTCATGGCCTATTTTTTTTCACATAATCAATGTTTCGTTGAATACCTTTTAGCTTCGTCCGTTTGATAGCTGAGTAGTGAAAAAGTGTTTGGAAAACCTCCTCGGATAGACCCTCCCAATCTACATCGTGTAGATTACTTTCAAATCTAGGTTCTTCGTGCGGCTTAGAAAAACGATTCCAAGGACATACATCCTGACAAATATCACAGCCAAAAATCCAGTTTTGAAAATCCCCTTGCAAACTCGCCGGCATCTGGTCCTTTAATTCAATCGTAAAATAGGAAATGCATTTGCTTCCATCCACCACATAGGGCGTAATTGCCTCTGTGGGACAGGCATCGATGCAGCGCGTGCAGGTTCCACAAAAGTCTTTAATGGGACCATCTGGACTCGCTTTTACATCAATCAGGAGCTCTGCTAGGAAATAAAAACTCCCCTTTTTCGGAATAATCAAATTCGCATTCTTACCTATCCACCCTAATCCAGATTTCTTCGCCCAAGCTTTCTCTAAAACAGGCGCTGAATCCACAAACATCCGTCCTGAAAACTCTCCTATCTCATTTTGTAAAGCATCCCACAAATCCTGCATCTTATCTTTAATGACCCGGTGGTAATCTTCACCATAAGCGTACTTCGAAATCTTGAAGTCTTTCACAGCGATTTCTTCCGCCGGAAAATAATTATAAACGAGGGAAACCACCGTTTGACAGCCGTCTACTAGCTTCCGCGGATCAAGCCGTTTATCAAAGTGATTCGCCATATAGGCCATCTCGCCATGTTGATTTGAATTCAACCACGCTTCTAAATGAGGTGCGTCTTCCTCCAGAAATCCCGCTTCGGAAATACCACAAAAGGCAAACCCAGACTGCTGTGCTTTGGCCTTAATCAAACGTGAAATTTCAGCTGGAGTTTTTGACATTTGTCTAAAATTACAAAGGGCGATTCATTTATGCCAAAGTGTCAGAAAATTGTTTTTGGTATCGAATTTGTAATAGGCAATTCGCAATCGTAATTTTGTATCATGAAAAAGAAAGAAAACGAACCAACGCCTGAGGAAGAAATTATCAATCAAGAAGTAGAAAACAGTCAAGAAGCTGAGGAAACGCCCCCCGTGGATGAATTAACAGAGATGAAGGAGAAATACCTTCGCCTGTATTCAGACTTCGAAAACTTCCGTAAACGTACGGCAAAAGAAAAAATAGAACTTATCCAAACCGCATCTGAGCGTTTAATCGTTGACTTGTTACCTGTCATCGATGACTACGAGCGCGCTGTAGCGAATGCACCTGAAGGAGAAATATCCGAAGGAACTCAATTAATTTTCACTAAAATCGGGAACATTCTGCAATCCAAAGGGTTAAAAGAATTGCCGGCTAAAGGCGAAATATTTGACGCTGAATTACACGATTGCATCACGCAATTCCCAGCACCCTCTGAAGAGGAAAAAGGCAAAGTGGTCGAAGTAGTTGAAAAAGGATATACACTGAATGAAAAAGTCATCCGCTTTGCGAAAGTGGTGGTCGGAAATTAATAGAAAATGGCTCAAAAAAGAGATTATTACGAAGTATTAGGCGTTTCAAAATCTGCATCGGAGGACGAAATCAAGAAGGCTTACCGCAAAATGGCGGTTAAATACCACCCAGATAAGAATCCGGATAACAAGGAAGCTGAGGATAAATTCAAAGAAGCTGCAGAAGCCTACGAAGTATTAAGTAATTCCCAAAAGAAAGCGCAATACGACCGTTTCGGTCACGCTGGAATGGGTGGAGCTGCTGGCGGCGGTTTTGGCGGTGGTGGTATGAACATGGAAGATATCTTCTCCCAATTTGGAGATATTTTCGGTGGTGGTGGCGACGATAGCCCATTCGGTAGCTTTTTCAACCAGGGTCGCAGCGGCGGCGGAAGACGTCAACGCAAAGGAACAGACCTTCGCATCAAACTAAAGTTGAATTTAGAAGAGATTGCAAACGGTGTTGAAAAGAAGATCAAAGTAAAACGCCACGTCGCTTGTAAAGCTTGCTCCGGAAACGGTTCAAAAAATGGTACCGACCTAAAAACCTGCGGCACTTGCCAGGGTTCAGGTCAAGTACGTCAAGTACAGCAAACGATGTTAGGCCAAATGGTCACCTCCTCTACTTGTCCTCACTGTAGCGGAGAGGGTAAAACGGTAGGCGCTAAATGTGGCGATTGTTTCGGTGAAGGCCGCGTTTTAGAAGAAGAAATCATCCCAATCAAAATCCCTGCAGGTGTTTCGAACGACATGCAACTTTCCATGTCTAGCAAAGGCAACGTTCCTCCACGTGGTGGAGTAGCAGGGGATCTGTTAATCGTCATCGAGGAAGAAGCTCATGAACTTTTACACCGTGACGGAAATAACGTCATCTTTGACCTATACGTTAACTTCGTCGATGCAGCTTTAGGAACTTCCGTAGAAGTCCCTACCATCAGCGGTAAAGCAAAGATTACCTTAGATGCAGGAACCCAAAGTGGCAAAATCCTTCGACTAAAAGGCAAAGGGATCAAAGAACTAAACGGATACTCGATCGGGGATCAATTAGTTCACGTGAATATTTGGACGCCTAAGCAAGTCAGCGAAGAAGAAACCGAATTACTAGAAAAACTACGCTCATCCCCTAACTTCGCCCCACAACCTGGGAAAGCGGAGAAGGGATTCTTTCATAAGGTGAGGGATATGTTTTCATAGAAAAGAGATGCTTTTCCAAAGTTCAAAGACCAAAGTTCAAAGACCAAACATTAGTAAATCATAAAAAAAGCGGCTTATGCCGCTTTTTTTATTCCAAATTTGCACTTTGAACTTTGCACTTTGCTCTTTGAATTTATTGCAACCTAGCTAACTGCTTATTAAACTTCGCCTCCAGTGCCTGGTATTTTGCAGGACTTACCTTAGATGCTTTCAAAGCAGAAACCACAAGGTTCATTTCATAGATCGCAATTTGAACATCTCGTTCGTGCGCATTATAGCGTCCATCTAAGTAATAGTCCAATAATTGGTCATCTCTATTGACAATTTTAGAGGCCATGGTTAGGGCAGATTTCGAATCCCCTACTGCGATGTATAATTCAACCATTGAAGCGGAGAATTGATCGTAAGGGATAACTTTGTCAGGCATTTTTTGGTCCAAATAATCTAACACTTGTTTAGCCTTAGCTGCCTTACCCTCCCTAACTAATTGATCCGCTAAACGATAAATACTTAAGCGAGCTGTTACCGATGGGATTCCCAAATAGAAATCACCATGGTAGTAGATTTTTTCATTAGCTAGACCTCTCCAATACATCTTTTTCAAGATATTTTCAGACATGATATCAGTATTAACATACCCATCATTTGCACCTGGAATCTTAAATGGCATTAATCGGTAGGCATAACCCTCTAATTGCATCGATTCCTTTAGACCTAAATACTGATCATTAGGTAAAGTTGAGGCAAAATAGATCGGACGATTCCATCCTGAAATCGCATTGTTTGAGATGATTTCTAATTGAATTAACTCTGCTTTATAAATGTTGTGAGAGGGTAATTTCCATCCCAAACCAGGCGTCAAATACGGCACAAATTGCTTAGGGAACCAGTTTGATTTAGCCACAGCAGCTATGTCGACAGGAACGTAAACTGAATCTGTAGGAAGTGTGTTGATGGTCTCCCCTAATTGAGTTTGCTCTTGAATGGTCGGACTTTCTTTGCGTAATAAATCCAAATAATCCGGTAATAACATCGCATCAAGCCCTTGCTGAGGATTGTATAAAATCTGATCGTTTACCCCTTCCATTAACTGATCCTTGCTTAATTGAATCGGTAAAGGCTGAGATTCGTAGGTTTTACGCTTCATTTGATCAATGTACCAGTCTGTTCCTAAAAGAGATAAATTACATACACGAACGTCTGTTCTAAATCCTTCTACTTCTTGTACGTACCAAAGCGGGAATGTATCATTATCCCCTCCCGTAAATAGAATGGCATTCGGGGCACAGGAGTTTAGTAGATTTTTAGCGAAATCAATCTGGTGGTAGCGATCACTTCGGTCGTGGTCATCCCAGTTTTGTTGGGCCAAAATCGCAGGTGCCGTTAAACCTAGCAAGGCGGCAATCGCCCACTTAGCCCTATCTGCTTTGACAAATTTTTGGATAAACTCTAAAATCTGCATTACCGCAAAACCTGCCCAAATCGACATAAAGTAGAACGATCCTACAAAGATATAATCACGTTCACGAGGTTCAGTAGGAGGTGAATTTAGGTAAACCGTTAAGGCTACCCCAGTTAGAACGAACATCAAAATCGTCACTAAAAGATCTTTATCGTTCTTGCGAAGCATATAAAAGAATCCTAATAATACGAAGATGATCGGTAAAAAGAAGTAATTGTTACGCGCCTTATTATTGCGTAAAATATCAGGCAATTTCGAAGAGTCCTCGAAGGTATTTATCGCCCAAGCATCTTGAAAATCACTTGCGCGACCTACAAAATTCCACAACAAATAACGCATGTACATATGCCCTAATTGATGAGTAAACAAGAATTCAAGATTCTTACCAAAACTCGGTTTTTCTCCAGCTGGAATACCTAGCATTTCTTGGTACAATTTCACATGATTCCCTTGCGTAGAATAGACGCGAGGCAATAACATCATTTGGGTTTTATCGTATTCGTACACCGGTTTCTTCGTGTACTCCACATATTTCCCATCCTTCATTTTATAAATAGGCGTCTCTGCACCTTCTTTATAACCTGTTACTTCGGCCGTATAAACAGGACCATAGATTAAGGAACGCTCACCGTATTGCTCTCTTTTTAGGTATTTCAAGAAGTTCAAGATGTTACTTGGATCATTTTCATTGATCGGAGTATTGTAACCTGAGCGAACTAAAGCAACCGTATAAGTTGAATAACCAATCAAAAGGAAAACGAAGGAGAATAGCGCGACATTGAGTACTTCCTTGCCTTTGGCATACGAATAACGAATCCCAAAAACCACGGCAGCAATTAATAAAATCAAGAAAACAATCGCGCCTGTACCATAAGAGAAACCTAGGGAATTCACGAAAGTCAACTCAAATTGAAAAGCTAAGCTAGGTAAGCCCGGAATAATTCCCGCATTAATAACCCCTAAAATAAACAAGGCAACGAAGATCGAAGCCAATCCACCAGTCAAGGTAGGCTTTTCATAGCGCTTAAAATAATACAGTAATCCTAAGGCAGGAAGCGTCACTAAGTTCAACAAATGGACCCCGATGGATAAACCTACTAGGTAAGCAATGAATAAAATCCAACGATTCGATTCTGCCCGATCCTCCACTAATTCCCACTTAAATGCCGCCCAAACAACAATTGCCGTAAAGAATGACGACATCGCATACACCTCTGCTTCTACCGCTGAGAACCAAAAAGTATCAGAAAATGTGTAAATCAATGAACCCACCACACCTGAGACCAATAAACCAAAACGCTCGTTCGAATTCAACTCTTCAAATGACTTTTTGATCATCTTGCGACCTATCATCACAATCGTCCAGTGCAAAAACAAAATGGTAAAGGCGCTGCTCAAGACAGACATCATATTGACCCAATAGGCCACTTTAGTGACATCCCCTAATGCTAACAAAGAGAACATGCGCCCTAACAAC
>CAJCBY010000243.1 GCA_903960725.1 uncultured Cytophagaceae bacterium
AACTCTTTACTTGGTGGGTTAATGCGCCCACGGAAATATAATCGACCCCGGTTTCGCCATAGGCGCGGAGTGTTTTTTCATTGATACCACCAGACGCCTCTGTAGGAAAGCGACCGTTAATTTTGCGAATCGCATCGCGGAGGCGATCCGGTGTAAAATTATCTAACATAATGCGTTTTACCCCACCTATCGCTAGCACTTTGTCTAATTCAGTTTCATTTCTCACTTCGATCATGACATCGAGCGGTTTAGCTAAGGTCTTATTATAGCTGAAGGCTTTGTCTAAAGCCGCTTTAATTCCTCCCGCAAAATCCACGTGATTATCCTTTATCAAGATCATGTCGAACAAACCGTAGCGGTGATTTACCGCTCCACCTATTTTGCAGGCCCATTTTTCTGCCAAACGGAAATTAGGTGTCGTCTTCCTCGTATCCAATAATTTAGCTCGGGTTCCTTCTAAGATGTTGACCAAAGAACGCGTGTAAGTCGCAATTCCAGACATCCGTTGCATACAGTTGAGGACTAAACGCTCTGCTCTTAAAATGGATTGAGAGGATCCGCTTACCTCTAAAACTACTTGTCCTGGTTCGATCCAACTGCCATCCGTGATAAAAACCTGAACCTGTAATGAGGCATCTACTTCTGTAAATATAGCCTGAGCCAGTTCTACTCCAGCCAGCACGCCTCGGTCCTTAACTTTTAATTCTGCCGTACCCACAGCATCTGCTGGCACTGTAGATAGAGAGGTATGATCACCTTCACCTATATCTTCCCGGAGGGCAGATTGAATGAAGGCGCGGACATAAGTTGGTTCGGTGTATGAAAACATGTGGCGGTTTTAACGTTCCAAAATTACGAAAATTACCCGTAGAATTGATTTCTAAGAAAAATATCCTATTTTTGCTACCCACAATGCAAAGAAAAGTTAAAATATCTCATCTCATTCTGTTTATCCCCGTGCTATTTTGGCTCGTGGCTAAGCCTATTTCGCTGTTTGCAGTTGAAACAGGAGCAGTTAAGACGGAGAAGACTTCTAAGCAAACGATTGTCAAGGCAGAGCAGAACGTTTATCAATCTGCAACCAACCTACAACTCGATTTTCCCCAAGATTGGAACTTCACAAGCACTACGGAAATCTTCGTTGCGCGCTCGATGCAAGCCATCAAATTGCCTACATTCACTCATCGTACGCAATTATTAAGAATTTTATTTACTCAGTTTATAGCCACTCTGGCGCCGTGAGGCAATGAGTCCGAAGGGAATGAGTCCGAAGTCCGGAGGGGATAAGTCCGGAGGGAGGTAGTCCGGAGTCCGGAGTCCGGAGGATACATTCACCATTCACCACCCACCATTCACCATTTATTTACCATTCATTTACCATTTACCATTCACCATTAACCATTTAAAGTTATGCGTTACAAAAGTGCCATTATTTGGCTGTCTACCATTATTTCAGCCTTATGTATTTTCTTCCTATCGTTTACGTGGAAGTCTAATCAATTAAAAGAGCAAGCCATTAAGTATGCTACTTCAGCAGATGGCAAAGTAGATGCGGCAAAGCGTTTACATTTCATTGATTCTCTTTGGAAACAACCAGTATATATTGGATATACTTTACAAGAAGTGACTCAGTATGCGTTGCAAAAAGGTCTTGACTTAGAAGGTGGTTTGCATGCGGTTTTAGAGGTTTCACCAGCGGAAATCTTGCGTGCATTATCAGGAAAAAGTAATGATCCAGCATTTGAGAAAGCGTTAGCAGCAGCGGGTGCGGCGCAAGCGACTTCGACAAAATCGTTTAACGATTTATTCTACGAAGAATTCGCGAAAGCGGCTCCTAACCAAACTTTGGCATCCGTATTCGCTAATTCAGTGAACCGTGGCAAGATCTCGTCTACATCAACCGATTCACAAGTGAAGAAGGTGATCGATGCGGAGATTGACGGTGCGGTGGATCGCGTTTATAAGATCATCCAAGCGCGTATTGATAAATTCGGTGTAGCTAACCCGAACATTCAACGTCTTCCAGGTACGAACCGTATTCAGGTTGAATTGCCAGGCGTAGAGAATCCAGAGCGTGCACGTAAATTATTATCCGGTGCAGCGAAATTAGAATTCGTAGAATGCTATGAATTGAATGAATACGGCGGAGGCTTAAACGCTCTAGGCGCTTTATTAGACAAAGAGGCAAAAGCGCCAGTAGCAGCTGCACCAGCAGCGGCGGCTCCGGCGACGAAGGATACGGTTGCGAACGCTTTGGCAAACAAATTAGCAGCAGCTCCAGCAAAGAAAGATTCAGGAAAAGCGAAGGCAGATACGTCTGCAGGTTCAGCTTTGACGAAATTATTCTTGCCTTTAGGAAACAATATCGGTGTATATGTAAAAGATACAGCTCGTGTTAATGCTTTATTTGCTCGTGCAGATGTGAAAGCAATGTTTCCAGCGAACTTAACGTTTGCTTGGGCAGCAAAAGGAATTCCAGCTAAGAATGGCGATGAAATTCTTGCTTTAGAGGCTTTGAAAAAAGCAGAGGGTCAAGCAGCTCCATTAGAGGGGGATGTGATCACGGATGCGGCGCAAGATTTTGATCAAGCAGGTCGTGCGGAAGTAACTATGTCAATGAACGGAACGGGTGCTCGTATTTGGAAAAACTTAACGGGTGCAAACATCGGACGTCGTATTGCGATCGTTTTAGATGGTTATGTGTATTCTGCTCCAGTGATTAATGGTGAGATTCCAGGTGGTCGTTCTTCGATCTCAGGAAGCTTCACAGTAGAGGAGGCAAAAGACTTAGCGAACGTATTGAAAGCAGGTAAATTGCCAGCTCCTACACGTATCGTGGAAGACGCGTTCATCGGTCCATCGTTAGGGGCTGAGTCGATTAACCAAGGCTATATGTCCATGGCTTTAGGTTTATTGTTAGTCATCGTGTTTATGGTCGGTTACTATGGTACTCCAGGTTGGATGGCGAACTTAGCCTTGTTCTTTAACGTCTTCTTTATCGCGGGTGTTTTAGTCCAAATCCAAGCAGCATTAACGCTTCCAGGTATCGCAGGTATCGTGTTAACTTTAGGTATGGCGGTTGATGCGAACGTATTGATTAACGAGCGTATCCGCGAGGAATTACACAAGGGGAAAGGCTTGTTAGATGCGATTAACGT
>CAJCBY010000244.1 GCA_903960725.1 uncultured Cytophagaceae bacterium
TAATCAGCGGCATTAACTTTAGAAGTAGTGTCATTCAAGGCTAATATAACTTTGTTCACACCTGCACCCCAGGCGAAGCCTTCTACGACGATTTTATAGGTGCCCGTGGGTTTTGCTGCTGCACTAAAAGCAAGCAGCGTGAGAAAGAGGAGAATTTTTTTCATGGATGATAGGTTTAAGTAATTACAAACAAATAAACGTAAAAAATCCTACAATGCTATCCCGTTTTTTGAATCAAATACGATGGTCATTATCGAAGATCCAGGAACTTGGATGCGTTCATTTCGAACGGATTGGAAACTTAAATTTTGCGTATCAGAAGTAGTGTAGGTCTTAATTTCTTGTTTGCCTGCAAGTGAAAGTTCAAATGCTTTGCCAGAATTGATGAGCACGAATACCGTCGATTGATTATCTGCAAATCCAGTGATTAAGCAATCGAGCTGCTGAATACCTGCTTCGATGCGCTTCATACCGGGTCTAACAAATCGAGCATAATTACCAAATGCCCAAAGCGTTTTCGAATCATACAGGTCTGCATCGTACATATTGTTATCATTTTCACCTTTATTTGAACCTGCAAAGGTATAAATCAACCCATCCTTGTAATCATTAGCGCTAACTGCTAACCACCAGCTCCACGAGGACGCATTGCCATCGTAAATATCTGAATGGATGACTTTCGCTACATATAAGGCTGTTTTCATGCCTAGGTCAACGCCACTTCCCGTAATTTCTCCAGCATTATCACCTAAAATGCAATATTCCGATTGCCAAAAATCGATATTCGCTGCCTTTGCTTTTTTTGCTACTGCTTGTCGGGTCGATGTCAGTTTGCTAGCTGGCGAGGTGGTAAAGTAGCTATGGCCACTGATAACCCGCTCTACAGCAGAAAGATTGCCTAAGTAATTATCTGATTCAGTGGTAAAGAAATTGTCAATTTGCCCATCCTGACTTGGCCGATTGCTTTTAGGATCATATAAATAATTCAGTTGAGCTGCTTCTGGAATCACAATCCGCGTTTTCGTATTAGTCCGTTGGAAATCCTGAGCTAGTTTCCTTGTGGCCCAAGCTAGATCTGAATTGTTGATGGGTGTACCTTCCTGTGATGCCTGACCAGATTTCCCAGGCCCCCAATCCCATTGTGGCTCATTGAATGGGCTTATATAGGTAAAATCAAATTGGGTAGAAACACGGGTTAGAAAATTCGTCCAAGCCTCTATTTTAGTTGTATCAAAATTCCATTCGCCTAAACGACCACTCCCAATGGCTAGCCCATTTTTAGTCATTTGTACGGGGGAGGAATTTAAAAACCCTAAGGTATAGGGTACTTGGTATTGCTTTGCAGCGGATAAAAAATACTGTTGGCCTTTTTGTTTTTCCCAGTCATAACTATCGCCAGTCAAAAAACTTTCAGCGCGTCTCCATTCATTTGAAATCTTACTATCTTTTCCTTGCTCCGTACTTCCTGCGCCTATATTAAATCGCCACATAGAAAGGCCTATCCCTTTAGGATTCCCTTGCGTGTCAGATTCCTGACTGAATAGCCATTCGGCAATTTGCTTTTTTTTGCTCTCTGGGTAGTATTTTCCAATCATGGCCATGGACCAGCAGTCCGATGCGCCAAAACTGTGCA
>CAJCBY010000245.1 GCA_903960725.1 uncultured Cytophagaceae bacterium
AAATGACCCCACGTTTTCCTACAAAAAGGCCTTGAACGGCTGCTTCAGGACCAGAGAACTCGGTTCCGGCCATCGGGTGGGTAGAAACGAATTGTGCTCTTTTGGGGTGGTTTTGTAATGCCTCGAAAACGGGGGTTTTCGTTGAACCTACCTCGATGATTACTTGTCCTGGTTTTAGCGCATCTAAAACGGAGGGAATCAGCGCCACTAACAGGTCTACCGGAATCGCACAAACAAAGACGTCGACTTGGTCGATGGCCTCTTGCCAGGTGGCGATGCGGTCCACTAACCCTAGCTCTATTGCCTTTTGCTGGTGATTGGGATTAGTGTCAATACCCACGATTTCAGAGGCCCAGCCGCTCTTGCGAAGACCGAGTGCAATGGATCCACCGATTAATCCGATACCGATAATACCTACTTTATGAGATGCCATTGCTGTGGTTTTTGATGCGATCAATCGCTTGTGAGAAAACGGATTCTTGGGCACAAAGCGAGATGCGGATATAGCCGTCACCTTGTGTTCCGAAGATTCCACCCGGCGTAATAAACACCGCGTTTTCGTCTAAAATTTTGTCTGACAGTGCGTAGCCGGATTCGAATGTGGCTGGGATTTTGGCCCAAACAAACATGCCCGACTGTGCCGGATCATATACGCAATCAAGTAAATCCAATAGTTCGAAAACTAATTTCTGACGAGAACGGTAGATGCGATTTTGGTTCGCAAACCACGCGCTATCTGCTGAAAGTGCCTTCACCGCCGCCTGCTGCAAAGGCAAAAACATCCCAGAATCCATATTGGATTTAAACTTCAATACTGGGGCTAAAAATTCTGCCTTCCCAAAAGCAGCCCCAATTCTCCAGCCCGCCATATTGTGGGACTTTGAAAGGGAATTCAATTCGATTGCCACATCTTGCATCCCTGGAGTTGAAAGCATACTCAACGGTTTCTCGTTTAAGATGAAGCTGTAGGGATTATCATTGACTAACAAGATTGAATGACGAAGGGCGAAATCACGTAATTCAGTGAAGAATTCAACCGATGCTTGTGCTCCGGTAGGCATGTGCGGGTAGTTCACCCACATGATTTTGACCTTTGTTAAATCGCGCTTTTCTAATGCCTTTAAATCTGGCAGCCAGCCGTTGGAAGCCGATAATTCATAGCTTTCCACAGTCGCACCTGCTAATGAACAAGCCGCCGAATACGTAGGATAGCCCGGATTAGGGATCAAGGTCACATCGCCTTTTTCTAAATAGGCCATGGCGATGTGCATGATACCCTCTTTAGAGCCGATCAAAGGTAAAATTTCCGAAGCAGGATTAACTGTCACTCCGTAATGAGACGCATAAAAAGACGCGAATGCTTCACGCAATGCAGGAATACCTTGGTAACCTTGGTAGGCGTGATGCGAAGGGTTTGCCGCGCTTTCTGTCAAAGCCGCGATCGTTTCAGACGACGGCGCTAAGTCAGGGGAACCGATGCCTAAATTGATGATAGGCACGCCGGATTCCTTCAAAGCCGCAATCTGCTTTAATTTCTTAGAGAAATAGTATTCCTCCACGCTGTTTAAGCGGCTCGCCGCTGTAATTTGAAAGCTCATAAAACAAAAAACCGACATAAAGTCGGCTGATATAATTGACAAAAAACTATATAACCGATTAGGCAGCGTCGTAATAACCTGCGTAATAATAAGCTGTTAAATAGTTGATTGCGTGTAAATTCATATGCCAAAGGTAGGAAAAATTTGCTTTTATGCAAATAGAGGCTTCAATAGCTCGCGAACGAGGGCAGATTCGTAGCCTTTTGAGAGGCCAAAATTATAACACTTCTGGTAGCGCTGTGGCGAAGTCCCCGTTTTAATCTCGTCCTTTTTCTTCTTCAACAGCGCGCGTGCTTTCTCGATATAATCTGCATCATCGATGCCATCCCAGGCAGACGCTAAAAGTGACGCAGAAATACCGCGCTTGCGTAATTCGTAGTTGATTTTCGTGCGTCCCCAGCTTTTTTGATTAAATTTAGAGCGGACGAAGATCTCAACAAAACGCGCTTCGTTCAGGTAGTTGTTTTCACGGAGCCATTCTAAATAAAAAGGATAATCTGAAGGAGTAACCTCAAAAGTCTTCATCTTCTGCTCCAGTTCTTGGACGCATCGTTCCTGGTAGGCGCAATAGCGGGCCAGCTTTTGGAGAATCTCGCTATTCATAACGGAAGATTTAGGATTCGATTTCTTCGAAACTCTCTAAGTTGAACAGATCGTTCAATACATCCACCATTTTATCGGAATCGCCACGTTTGCATGCGGCTTTTAGGTGAATGATGGGTTGCTTGATGATTTTTTGGACTAAACCAGCCGTAATTTTCTCTAGCTTCTCGGTCTCTTCCTTCGTCAAACCTTTCATATGGCGGTTCATCTCCTCCTTGCGGATTTGCTCTAGCGCATTTTTCAACTTGTGGATGGTAGGGGAAACCTCCATCTCTTTGGACCAATCATTAAAGCTAACAAT
>CAJCBY010000246.1 GCA_903960725.1 uncultured Cytophagaceae bacterium
AAATAGGATGCGCATAAATTACTTTTTTAATTGCATCAAAGATAATATTACCTACTTGGTTTTGGGCGACTAAAATGTCTTTTTTGACCACCATTGGCCATCGCCTTAGACCTTGCGTGTCCCGAATTGCCTCTTCCTTGTTGCTTGGCCTCTTTAATGGGATTGAAATTGGTCATGGGGAAGGGATGATTTTCTATAACGGGTATCTTTTTTGCAATTAATTTTTCGATGTCTTTTAAAAAGGCTCTCTCTTCCGCATCGCAGAAAGAGATAGCAGTTCCATTCGCGCCAGCACGACCCGTTCTTCCAATACGGTGCACATAAGTTTCTGGAATATTGGGAATTTCATAATTCACTACATAGGCTAGTTCATCCACATCAATGCCTCTAGCTGCAATATCCGTAGCTACTAATACGCGCGTCGTTTGTGCTTTAAAATTTGTAAGCGCTCTTTGTCTTGCATTCTGTGCTTTATTACCATGAATTGCTTCGGCCTTAATATTATTTTTTAATAGTAGGTTAACCACTTTGTCTGCACCATGTTTTGTTCTTGTAAAAACCAAGGCAGTTTTAATGGATGTGTTTTTTAGAATTTCAATGAGTAATGCATTTTTATTGACTTTATCTACAAAATAAACCGATTGCTCGATAATATCAACAGTAGAGGAAACTGGGGTAACACTTACTTTCAGTGGGTGAAATAAAATACTATTCGCTAAGCTTATAATTTCAGGAGGCATGGTCGCAGAGAAGAATAGTGATTGTCTTTTTTTAGGAAGCACTGCTAATAATTTTTTCACATCATGTACAAAACCCATATCCAACATTCTATCCGCTTCATCCAACACAAATATTTCTACTTCTCTAATATTTAAATGACCTTGGTTCATCAAGTCTAATAATCTTCCTGGGGTAGCAATGACCACATCTACTCCATTTCTTAATGCTGTTACCTGTGGGCCTTGCCCAACACCTCCGAAAATAACAGTACAATTTAAACCAGTATGTCTTCCATAAGCATTGAAGCTTTCTCCAATTTGAATGGCTAGTTCTCTTGTGGGTGTTACAATTAAACTTCTAATTTTTTTTCTTCTTTCCCCCGTTTTGTTTTTAACTAGTAACTGTAAAATAGGAAGCGTGAAAGCCGCCGTTTTACCAGTACCGGTTTGGGCACAACCCAATAAGTCTTTGCCTTGTAAAACAATAGGTATTGATTCTGCTTGAATGGGAGTAGGGGTCGTATAACCTTCTTCCTGAATGGCCTTTAATAAGGGCTCTATAAGACCTAGTGTCTGAAAATTCGTATTCATAATTGACTGCAAGGTAGTGCATTTATATTTGAGGATTAAATAACCCTGCTAAATGGATGTCTGCCTATTTCCTTACTAATTTATAAGAAGTATTGATAATCTCTTTAATAACGGCAGAGGGAACATGTCTGTTTAGGTGTAAAGTGTTCCAATGTTTTTTGTTCATATGATAGCCTGGGAAAATGGCATCTGGATAGTCTTCTCTTTGTAGGATAATAT
>CAJCBY010000247.1 GCA_903960725.1 uncultured Cytophagaceae bacterium
ACTAAACCTACGTATCCGGTTCCTACAACGGCTATTTTCATATAATTACTGTATTACTTTTCCAATACTTCCAGTGGGCTCACTAATTTTTAACCAATTAGCTAAGGTGCTCGAAATGTCACTAATGTACGTTCTTTGGCTAATTTCTCGAGGTTTAACGTTCCAGCCAAAGAATAAAAGCGGAACGTGGGTGTCATAGGCATAGATGGTACTATGCGAAGCCCCAGTTTTGTAGCCTGATACCCATTGTGGCCTCAAAAGGTACATAAAATCACCACTTCTCGCCTGGTTATACCCATTCGTTAAGATTTCGCGGTAAATTGCAGGTATTGGGCTTAATGCCACTTCTCGCATGTTAATAAATTCAGCGATCCCAGGTTGGCTTTTAAATGATTTCTCCAAAATCTTTCCTACCGACTCCTTCGATATCTGAAACTTATCTAGGTTCGCATGATTCAAGTAGATTTGGTTATTTTCGACACCTACGATTACATTAACATCGCCGAATTCTTTTTTCAAGGCGGATTTTGCCTCACTTACAGCTTTCTCTGTTTCAAAAGTTCCAGCAGGCATTCTCTTGCTATTTAAATAATGTTGATTGTCTGCTACGGCATGGTCAGCAGTTAGAAAAACAAGGTATTGGTTCTTGCCAATTTTGGCATCCAAATAGGTTAAAATATCAGCAATATCTTGATCTAATCGTAAATAGGTGTCCTCAATTTCAATCGATTGCGGTCCAAAAGCATGACCTACATAATCAGTCGACGAGAAGCTAAGCGCTAAGAAATCTGTCGTTCCATTCTTGCCTAATTTCTCTTCCTCTAAGGCCTTTATGGCAAATTCTTTCAATAAACTATTGCCATAGGGAGTTTTGCGAAACCCTTCTAGCATATTTTTTCCTTTTAAATCATGTGGGAAAGTTGACGTTTTTTCATCACCTATCTTCCCTTCATAAGGACTATCGTCTTCAGCTGAACGTGTATAGCTTGTAATGGGGTATAGCGTGTTCCATCCTTGATTTAAGTATTTCTGTGGTCGACCTTCTAGATTGAATTTCTGCACCCAGGTAGGTAATTCTTTCATGTAAAACGTAGACGATATCCAAGAACCATCTGATGAATCATACCAATAAGATGCATCAGCCGTATGTCCCCCAGGTATAATAGAACCGCGATCTTTCAACGAAATGGCAATTGTTTTAGATTTAAAATTTTGTGCCATCTTTAATTGATCCGTGATCGTTGAAGTAAATAGATTACGAGGTGACATTAATCCCGCTTTACTTTTATTTCCTACTGTCTGAACAGTAGAATCATCTACGCAATACACTTTTTTTCCTGATGCCACATCGATCCAATCGTTTTCTACAATTCCATGAATGGCTGGGACAGATCCCGTGTAAATACTGGCATGTCCCGCAGCAGTTACCGTAGGGGCGTAATTGTAATGATTGTCTGTACAATTAATTCCCTCTTTCATTAAGCGTTTAATTCCTTTGTCAGAATAACGCTCGTAATATTTATATAGGTATTCGTAGCGCATTTGGTCTACTACAATACCCACCACTAAGGCTGGTTTTTTTTGTGCCAAAGCCGGTAAAGAAAGGATTCCTAGGAAAACAAGAAGGACTTTTTTCATAGATAAGAAGGGAATTCGTTTAAGATTTTTGTTGAATGATGTAGTATGATGTTGGTAAGGCCGTTTGTTATAACTAGGTACTCTGCTTTTTGTATTTTCTGGTATTGACTAATTTGTTGTAAAGTGCTTAAGCTAATGTCAATATGTGGTGCTTTGCACTCAATGAGCATAAATACGTCCCCTTGTGAATTATAAACCCGTATATCCGTTCGTCTGTTCAACTGATCTACCTTCATACTTCCCTCTATTTGGAAAAGTGACGCTGGGTAGTTTAATTCATTGACTAAATACTGTAAGCAATGTTGTCTGACCCATTCCTCTGGCGTCAGTAATCGATATTTTCTTGAGATGTCCTCAAAAATATACAGTTTTCCGTCCTTTTTCTTTACTTTGTAAGGATAGGGAGGAAAGAGTAGGTTTATTTCCGGGGATGTTATCATCTAATCGTCGATGTAACCTCTAAATTAATCTTTTTGCTTTATTAATTCATCACAACTAAGGGTATAATATGAAAACGAAAGAGGAAATAGTTCAAAATTGGTTACCGCGTTACACAGGAACTAATTCACAGGATTTTGGCCAGTATATTTTACTGACTAATTTCAAGAATTACGTCGATATGTTTGCGGAGAAATTTGGGGTAGAAATAAAGGGACATGATCGACCCATGCAGACTGCTACGGCACATAATATGACCATTATTAACTTCGGAATGGGTTCGCCCATGGCCGCTACCGTGATGGATCTTTTGTCTGCTATTTCACCTAAAGCTGTTTTATTTTTAGGCAAATGTGGCGGTCTAAAGAAAAATTTAGCCTTAGGGGATTTGATTCTTCCCATTGCAGCTGTAAGAGGAGAAGGTACCTCAGATGAATACATGCCTAAAGAAATACCAGCACTTCCATCCTTTCGTTTACAGCGTTCAGTTTCATCGATGATCAAGAAACATGAGTTGGATTATTGGACAGGATTGATCTATACGACGAATCGCCGAGTTTGGGAGCATGATGAAGTATTTAAAACCTATTTGTCAGATATCCGTGCGATGGGTATTGACATGGAAACAGCGACGATTTTTACGGTTGGTTTTAAAAATAAGATTCCACACGGAGCTTTGTTATTAGTGTCGGATAACCCAATGACTCCAGATGGAGTTAAAACGGATTCCAGCGATAAAAAGGTTACCGCTAATTTTGTGAATAGGCATTTGCAGATTGGTATTGATGCCTTGGAGGAATTAGCTAATTCCGGTGAGTCCGTTAAACACTTACGTTTTGATTAACAAAAAAGACCTTCTGATGAAGGCCTTTTTTGTTAGTTACAGTAGTCGCGTATGACATTGTAGGCTCCTGCGTAGCCTAGTTCTCCCGCTTTACTTAAGTCCAAGCAGCCTGTTGTATCAGCCAATGCAAGTTTAATGATTCCTCTGATAAAATAGGCTTCGGCATATTTTCCATTTAAATCGATAGCATTTGTGCAGTCTTGAATAGCATTGCGCTGATCCCCTATATTCGATTTTGCGATAGCTCGTTGGAAATAGGCATCTGCGTAGGTTGGATGTAAGGAGATGGCGCGGTTATAATCATCAATGGCACCTTTAGGATCACCCGATTTTGATTTAGCTAATCCACGAAGGAAGAAAACCTCTGCACGACTTGAGCTCATGTTGCTCAATTTCGTACGATCTACCAAGCCATTGCGTAATTCGTCTAGTTGAATTTTACTCATTTTTGCCGTGTAAATGATTTTGGCATTTTCATTATTTCCAAATTCAATGGCCTTCGTAAAATCGTCCATCGCTGCACGTTGATCCCCTAATTTTGCCTTTACAAAACCGCGGCCATACAAGGCTTCAATTTTTTCAGGATCTAATTCTAACGCTTTGTTGAAGTCTTCCAAAGCCCCTTTTTCTCCATTTTCTCCCCGATAATTCTCTAACTGCGCTTTGCAAAAACCCGAATAATACCATTCATCTGCTTTTTCCGGACTTAATTTCAACACCTCCGTAAAATCCAGTAAGGCCCCCTTAAAGTCTGCTAATTTCATTTTAGCGAAGGCACGCCCTGAAAGGTAGTTTGTTCGTTTAGGAGTAATTTCAATGGCTTTGTTATAATCTTCGATACATCCTGCATAATCGCCTAATTTCGATTTGCTCTCTGCTCTAGCGGCTAAGGTAGGAGCGTAGTCCGGCACTAATTCTAGTGATTTATTGAAATCGGTAATTGCACCTCGGTAATTTTCTAATTTATTTTTTGAAACCCCTCTGCTAAAATAAGCGGTTCCCTCTAAAGGATTCAAACGAATGGCTTCGTTGTAATCTTGAATCGCTAACGGGTGGTTATCTTGTTTGCTAAAGCTTTGGCCACGCGCAACAAACGCCTCAAAATAATTTGGTTTTAATTCAAGTGCTTTGTTGAAATCTTGAATGGCACCTTGAAAATCCTTTAAATTGTATTTAGCAAAACCTCGGTTGTAAAAGGCAATGGGATTAGGATTAGCCGCTGATTTTTCGATTTCTAAACTGAAATTGCGTAAAGCATCTGCGTAATTACCCGATTTGTTTTGGTTTAAGCCTATCTCGAGGTGATTGATCTCTGTCTGAGCAGATAAGGTGAATTGGCAAGCCATTAACGCACAGGCTACAATGCCTACTTTGAATCTCATAGTTAACTTATTTTTTGTAAAAATAAGCGAAATTACTGGCTTGTTAAAATTTGAATGACGCCAAAAATAAGAATCAAAAATAGCGTCCTCAAGGCTGTTTTTTTCAAATAGGGGTCTATTTGTTCTGAGCTCATTCCGGAGTGCAGTTCGCGGAAAAGTTGAATTATCGGGTAAATTCCTACGATAAGTAGTTGTTGATTTATTCCTATTTTAAATCCAGCCACAAAAGGGTAGGCATAGAAGCAGGCAATGGCAAAAATGTAGAGCGCTTTTTGGTAATAGAAACCGAACGTTTTACCTATTCTAACAGGAATAGAGTTTTTGCCAGATTTGACATCCGTATCGATATCTCGCAAATTGTTCAAATTCAATACGGCTACCGATAAAAATCCACAACCAGACGCAGGCAAAAAGATGGCTAAATTTAAGCTATACGTCTGTAAATAATAGGTCCCCACCGTTCCGATTAAGCCGAAAAATAGAAAGACCGAAATATCTCCTAAGCCCATATAACCATAGGGCCTTTTTCCCACTGTATAGGCAATTGCGGCTGCAATGCAGGCTATACCTAGACCTAGAAAAGTTATCCAAACTTCTGTAGGCGCATTTTTTAGGCTGAAATACAACAAAGCAATCCCGCATAAAAAAGACAAGGCTGCCGTGTAGATCACCGCAGCCTTCATCTCTTGTTGACTAATTTTTCCTGTTTGAACGGCTCTTAAAGCTACTTTGCGATCTTGGTTGTCTACTCCATTAGAGAAGTCACCTAAGTCATTCGCAAAGTTGGATAGAATTTGTAATAAAAGGGTAGTTAGGGTAGCGAGTAGTGCAATAAGAAAATCAAATTTTCCAGATGCATAGGCTAAAAAATTACCTAGTAAAATACTCCCCACTGCCAGCGGTAAGGTTCTTGGTCTTGCCGCATCCACCCATCTATTCATCTTATTTTCCGATCGCTGCTAAGAATTCTGGGCTATTTGGCTTGATACCTGAAGCGAAGAAATTTTGCAATTCGCCTTTCTCGTTGATGACATACTTGCAGAAGTTCCAGCTTGGCTCTTTCTCGTTCCAACCATTTTTTGATTTGTCAGAAAGCCATTGGTATAAATCACATTTGCCTGAACCCTTCACTACTACTTTTTCCATCATTTGGAAAGATACGCCATAGTTAAGTGAGCAGAAGGATGAAATTTCTTCGTTTGAACCTGGTTCTTGGCCTCCAAACTCATTCGCTGGAAAACCTAAAACAACTACATCCTTATTTGCTTTGTGGAATTTTTCCCAATCAGCGTACTGTGGAGTATAACCACATTTAGATGCTGTATTTAAGATGACTATTTTCTTTCCTTTGAACTGAGAGAAATCAATCTCTTTTCCATCAATTCCTTTCATTTTAAAGGAATGGAAGTTAGTAGTTGCTGTAATTTCCATTTTTTCAGGTCTGTTTAAAACCGTTTTCTGTGTGAATGGTAGGGCCAACGCCGTTAATAATGATCCAATTTTCATAAAACTTGCTATCATGATAATACTAATTATAAGGATGAGGTAAATGTATTTGCGTTTCAAATTACATACGATTAGGTGAAACTATTCCTAATAACGAAGTGGCATGCTGAATTGTTTTACCAGTCAGCTCAGCTAAGGTAAGTCGAATGTTTCTTTTTACCTCATTTTCCTCTGATAAAATGCTCAGCTCGTTGTAAAACTTATTAAAAGTCTTCGCTAGATCATAGGCATAATTAGCAATGACTGATGGTGCAAAATTAGCTGCTGCTTGCGCAATGGTCGCCTTATATTCACCTAGTAGATAGATTAATTCTTGTTCTGATTGTGCTAATTCGGAATCAGTAGAAACAGTTCTAATCTCGCCCCCTTTGCGTAAAATGGAACAAATACGGGCGTGTGTGTATTGAATAAATGGACCTGTATTCCCTTGGAAATCGATCGATTCCTCCGGATTAAATAACATCCGTTTTTTCGGCTCCACTTTTAACAAGAAATATTTCAAGGCGCCTAATCCTAGGTTATGGAATAATTCATTTGATTCTGCTTCTGTGAAGCCATCAATTTTGCCTAATTCTAAGGTGCG
>CAJCBY010000248.1 GCA_903960725.1 uncultured Cytophagaceae bacterium
ATAATCACGACCTTTTTTATCTGCCTCTCGTGCATACAATCGATCAGCCGTGCTCACAAATTCACTTTTATTGTATCGAATTTCAGAATTATGATCCCTAGAAAGGCGGCCGATAAACGACATCCCAATGCTACGATCTTTGCCCAGTGAATAAGTGGAGTTTAAACGAAGGGATTGATTGTAATCACGGTTGATTTCATCCGTGTTTTGGGTGACTTCAGAATAGCCAAATCTGCTTGGATTTTCGCGGTACAAGAACTGGTAATTGTCTCTACTGTTTTGGCGTAAATTAAGGTCAATCAAATGAGTCCAGCGCTTTACAGATTTAGAATAAGTTCCAGAAAAAGCATATTTATCATTCGTGCCAATATTTGAATTTATTCGAATGGATTCTGATTTAGATCCTTTTTTCAAAACGATATTTAATATTCCTGAACTTCCTTCAGCGGTGTATTTTGCGCCTGGATTCGATAGAATTTCAATACGATCAATTTGATCTGCTGGAAAAAGACTTAAGGCATTAGCACGGGAGGAACTAACAATACCTGCCGGCATTCCATCAAAAAATAGGGTTAAATTTTGATTTCCACGGTAGGTGACGTGACCATCACTCGTGACATAAATGGACGGAATATTGCTTAAAATGTCAAACAGATTGCCGCCTAAATTAGTCAGGTTAGCGCCCACTTGATATACTTTTTTCGAAGGATCAGAGTTTAATTCTGAGCGAATGCCTTGGACCTTTACCTCCTGTAAAGTGCGCGTTGAATCGACTTGCGCCGCAAGCGAAAAGGGCACTAAAAAAAAGAGAATTTTATGCATCTACATCGAGTGGAGCGGACTCATTTTCTTTGGAAAAATAATACACCCTTAATTGCGCAATCCCACGCTGATAATCGACTTTGACCACCTGAACCTTGTGAATAGGATACCCGGTTCTCTCTGATAAATCTTTCAGCAGCTCGACTCTTTCAGCAGGCTTTATCAAGCCCAAATTTTCATAATTCAAAGTCTGAAAATTCTCATGCGTTAATTGCAGCGTGCGGCCTAATAAAAATGTCATCGCCACTAACACCGAATTAGCTACCAAAAGCATTTCGATATTCACTAATGAAGCTAATGAGTTAATAATTCCCAATGTCACGACTAAGAAAAAGTAGCCCATCTCGCCAATGGGAACAGTGACCGTCCGGTACCGGAACATGGAAAACAAGGCAAATAAACCAAAGGCAAAACCAAACTTCAAATCAGCCTCCGCTAGCAAATAACAGAGTACAAAAAGAATGGTATTAAATAAGAAAAAAGTAAAGACAAAGTCGTTATTACGGTATTTCGGGTAGTAAATGAAACGCACCACAATGAAGGTAAACAGCAAGTTAAGCGCGTAACGAAGAAGAAAATTTTCTAGCATTTGTTCTGAATTATCTTCAAATATAACCAAATAGATTTAAACCTCGTTTTATCTATTTAAGCTTACTCCTGATAACAATCAGGAATTTAACCCGTTATATTGTTTAAATTTCGAAATAAAATCCTCGGTCCCTATGGAAGATAAAATCAAACGAAACGAATTCTTGAAATCATTAGGCCTTAAAGGAGCCTCTCTTTTAGCCGTTTATTGCGGAGTATCCTCCCTTTCTTCTTGTCAGAATGAAGCAGTCTCCCCAGCGAGCGGAGTTGATTTTACGCTAGATCTAACGACTCCAACTTACAGCAAATTAAACACGACAGGAAATTACATCATCGCGAATGGAATCGTAGTAGCCCGGGTATCAAGCACCAGTTTTGCTGCGGTAACTCAAGTTTGTTCGCATGAAAATAAGCCCAATGTCATTTTTAGCGGTGGTGGATTTTATTGCACGCAACATGGAGCCACTTTCACTACAACAGGTGTAGGCACAAACGCAAACGGCAGCAAAGGAATCAAAGCTTATCAAACGACTTTAACGGGCACCAGCCTTAGAATCTATTCCTAATGAAAAAGCTCTTATTCCTACTTTTTGCGAGTACCCCCCTTTTCGCTCAGGATGATCTATTAGCCATGCTGGAAAAAGAGGATGCAAAGAAAACAAGCTTCACACAAGCGACCTTTAAAGGTACACGGTTGATCAATGGTCAAACGGTGGAGACCTTAGCCAAACAGCACCTTAACTTCTGGATTTCACATCGTTTCGGGTCCGTGAATTCTGGATTTATTGATAATTTTTTTGGTCTAGATGAGGCTAAGATTCGTCTAGGATTAGAATATTCTTTGACTGACAAATGGCTAGTGGGTGCCGGTAGATCTACGATTGAGAAGACTTATGATTTGTATTCCAAATACAAAGTAATTGCGCAGTCCAATAAAATGCCCATCACAGCTACATTGTATGGAGGCATGGCAACTAATACGATGCCATCAGGCTACACAACTTCGAGTGGAAATGTGATGAGCTATCAAAATAATTTGCAACGCCAATCCTATTTTGGACAACTACTCATTGCCCGTAAATTCAGCGATAAGCTTTCCTTGCAGCTAATGCCCACTGTTTTACACAACAACAAATCGGAATCCATTTACTTAGAGAATAATTTAGCCTCAATGGGATTTGGCGGGCGATATAAACTGACGAATCGCTTGACTGTCTCCGCCGAATACTATAAAAATATCGTCGATAAAGAGGATTACGAAGAGGGTGCCGGCACGCCTTATCCTTATCAGGATTCTTTTTCGCTCGGTTTTGATATTGAAACGGGAGGACACGTTTTTCAATTGCATTTGACGAACTCTCGCGGAATGACCGAGAAACATTTTATAGGCCAAACCCTAGGCACCTGGGGCGCAGGCGACATCTTTTATGGCTTTAATATAGCCCGTACTTTCAGTTTAGAACCTAAGAAAAAATGAAAAAATTATTCCTTTTAGCCCTGTTGTTTGTTGGATTACAATCTAAGGCACAATTATTTATGACAACGAACGGCGAAGTTTCCTTTTTCTCCAAAACTCCAATGGAGGACATCGATGCCGTTAATAAATCCGTCTCTAGCATCATCAACACCGCCACGAATGAAGTAGCCGTTCAAATGCGTGTCACGAACTTCGTGTTTCCTAATAAATTAATGCAGGAGCACTTTAATGAGAATTATTTGGAAAGTGAAAAATTCCCCTCTGCTACTTTCAAAGGAAAAATCAAAGAATCCGTTAATCTAACTGTGGCAGGCACCTACCCTATCACAGCTTCCGGATCAGCTACCATTCACGGAGTAACTCGTCCAATTGAATTGAAAGGGACGATTGTTTCCACGGGTTCGACTTTAGCTTTAACGTGCCAGTTCGAGGTGAAGTTAGTGGATTACAAAGTAGATATCCCTAAGATTGTTTTTGCCAAAATCGCCGAGGTTATCAAGATTTCTAGCAAAATGAACTATACCAAAAAATGAGAATTCTAGGACTTATATTAAGCATTTTCGTATTTGTTTCTTGCCTAAATGACAAGAACAGTCCTTTGGCTTATCAACCGATTGTGGTGGATACAACAACGGTTACAAATCCGGTTCTTCCTGCAGGTCCTGCCGTCTCTTCGTGCAGCCCAGACACCGTCTATTTTAAGCAAACTATTCTTCCACTAGTCACTTCTAATTGTGCTATGAGTGGATGCCATGATGCCATTTCCCATAAAGAAGGGGTGATTTTAACTGATTATACCAACATTATGCGAGAGGTAAAAGTGTCCTCCCCCACCTCAAGTGACCTCTATAAATGCCTGAATGAAACAGGGGACGAACGCATGCCTCCTGCCCCAGCTGCAGAGTTTAGTTTGTCCAATAAAGCCAACTTGTTAAAATGGATACAGCAAGGGGCAAAAAATAATTCTTGTGTGGCTACTGCCCTCAATTGTGACACGACTGGTGTTTCATTCAGCGCTACCGTTTTCCCCACGTTAAAAACCTATTGCACCGGTTGTCACAGTGGCACAATGCCATCAGCCGGAATTGATTTAAATTCCCACGCAGCCATAAAGGTGTATGCCGCTAATGGCAAATTGATGGGCTCCATCAATCACGCGGTTGGATATATTCCAATGCCATCAAGTACATCTAAACTAGGAACTTGCGAGATTAGCCAAATCAAAGCCTGGATTGCAGAAGGGACATTGAATAATTAATTATTCGTAAATTGGTTGCAAAAACCAGCTATGAAAGGTTTACTGTTCACATTCAGCATCATCGCTGCTGTCATTTTAACACTCATTTTCCCTGAACCTTTCGTAGGAATAGGGGAGTTCAAGTTCAAAATTTTCATCATTCCCCTCCTACAAATCATCATGTTTGGGATGGGATCTACGATGAAAATTGGTGATTTTGCAGAAGTTATCCGCTCGCCCAAAGCCGTGGTCCTCGGTGTCTTTTTCCAATTCACCATTATGCCTTTTGTAGGATGGGGATTAACCAAATTATTTGATTTCCCTACCGAAATTGCAGCCGGCATCATCCTAGTAGGCTGTATGCCGTGTGGTTTAGCTTCAAATGTCATGTCGTATTTGGCCAAAGCAAACGTTGCCTTATCCCTCACCCTCACCTCGATAGCCACCATCTTAGCTCCATTATTGACGCCCATTTTAATGAAAAATCTGGCAGGTCAATTGATTGAGATTGATTTATGGGCGATGGTTTGGGAAATAAGTAAACTCATCATTATACCCATCTGCTTTGGTGTTTTGTATAATCGACTATTCGGAGCAAGATTTCAATGGTTTGAAAAAGCCTTGCCCACCATTTCCATGTGGAGTGTAGGCGCCATTGTGGTTATCATCACCGCAAATGGAAGGAATGCCCTGCTGGCGGTAGGACCTATTTTAGTGCTCGCTTGTCTTCTGCACAATGTATTCGGATTCATATTAGGTTATTGGGGTGGCAGGCTAAGCGGTTTGCCCGAACAAGATTGCCGAACCATCGCCATTGAAGTAGGGCTCCAAAACGCAGGACTTGCCTCCGGCCTAGCTATGGCCATGGGAAAGGTAGGGACACTTGGTCTGCCTGCCGCTATTTTTGGCCCAGTGATGAATATCAATGGTTCCGCGCTAGCGAATTATTGGAAGGGAAAGTGAATCGCAAGTCATTTATTTTCCTTAATTTTAGCTTATATCTGTTCTTAAAAATCAATGAGAAAATTATTTCTCTTATTATTTCTGTTCGTCCAAATCATATCGCGCGCTCAATCGGTGAGTCCTGCACCTATGATTTCTGGAACTACTGAAACTTCATTATGGAGAAAATTAGGGTCAGATACTAAAAATATGAGTAATGGATTTGGCACAGCTAATACCATTACCTCTGCGACTAACTCAACTTTTTATTACAAACTCATTGTAACAGGAACGTATGGGACTAGTTCTAGTTCTGTAGCTTATATGGACCCTGCTTACATTAGCACAAATATTGCAAATACCATTGGTTCGGATACGCCTATTCCCAATACATGTACAGAAAGTACTTGGAAATTTTTAAACAATTGTCCCCCTAGACCCAATTTTCCTACTGGATATTCAAGCAATCACACATATGAATATTATATTGGACTATGGACACCTGGATCGAAATATGGATTTTCTGAGAGTAATTATCGTGACAATAATGGTTCCCTTACATTTGAAGTCTGGCAAAACCAAGGAAAAGAAGAAATTTGTGCAGGTAGCTCAACTACCTTAACAGCTAATTTATCAGGTGATATTACTTGGTACAAAGGTACAACTCTTCTTACATCAACAGGTCAAAGTATAAGCGTTAGCGAAGCTGGAATTTATACGGCAAAATCAACCGTCAATGGAGTAATAAGCTCTAGTAGTAATCCAATAACGATTATTATTAATCCTTTACCCACAATAACGTTGGGTACTCCGCCAACAATCACCTCAAATAACCGATCATTCAATATTCCTTACACATCTACAACAAACAACCCATCACAATTTTCTGTTTCTGCTATTCCTGTTCCTGTAGCTAATTTTTTGAATGGTTTCACTCCAATTACTAATAGCCCAATGGGAGGAAATAATTTAACAGTTAACATTCCATTTGGACAAAAGGGAACTTATAATTTTCAAGTTAATGTCAAAAATACAATCACGGGATGCGTATCTCAAAATTATACCAGTACAGTCCAAATTAATTTAGCTCCTCCAGAAGCACTCTCTTATAATTCTCCAAATCAGCTCATAAAAAACCAACCTATTACGACTCTTTTCCCTAACTATATTGGCTTAATTGATGAGTTTGTAATAATAAGCGGAACGCTACCACCTGGTTTAAGTATTGATCAATTTACAGGGGAAATTTTTGGCACACCTACTTCATTAACAAATTCGCCTGTAACAATCACCATTTCAGGTAAAAATGATCAAGGTGCGACAAGTACTACTGTGACTTTCACTGTGGTTGTACCAGCTCCTTCAAATTTTACTTTCGGTAGTAATAACTACGTTTTTACCCAATATACCCCTATTACTCCAATTCAACCGAGTGTATCTGGAAGTGATGTCCGATTTAAAATGGTCACAGGATCTACTCTGCCTAGCGGCCTTACTTTAGACCCAATCTCTGGTAAAATTTCAGGAACGCCATTAGTACCAAGTTCAAGAACAACCTATACTATTAGTGCTTATAATTCAACGGGATCTACCGAGATTTCAATTGATATTACTGTTTTAATTGCAGCTCCTAATTTCACCTACACAGTACCGAATATAATTTATACAGGATCTCCTATAACGCCAATTCTTCCGGTAAAATCTGCCACTGGAGGCATTGTTGGAACCTACACCACTACAACGCCTTTACCCGGCGGTTTATCATTAAATCCAATCACAGGTAGTATATCAGGAACCCCAACTCAAACAACAGGGTTAAATACATATATAATTAAAGGTAGAAATGACACCGGAGAATTTACGCAAGAGATCTCTTTTGAAGTTAAAATTCCAGCTCCGAGTAATTTGACCTACCCCACTCCAATAACTTTGTATTTAAATACTGCTTTTACACCTATACCTCCAAAATCAATTACAGGTACAGTTGATTCTTATTCCATAAGCCCGGCATTACCTGGCGCATTAACTTTTGATACATCTACTGGTACTATTGGAGGAACCCCTACGGTACTAAGTGCTCCTGTTACTTACACTATAACTGCGACAAATAGTACAAACTCTATTATTTTCACTATTAGCTTGCAAATCATTATTCCTCCTCCAAGTGGTTTTGCTTACCCATCTCCTAATGTTCTAATACAAGGAGAAACCATCGCTGCCATAAAACCTTCGATTTCTGGAACGGGGGTTACCTTCTCTGCAAGTAGTTTACCAGCTGGATTACAAATAAATTCAACTACAGGTGAAATTACGGGCACACCAACCACAGTTTCACCAAATACTATTTATGTAATCACAGCTAGAAACTCAACAGATTTTGTGACAGCTAACATTGCTATCCGTGTAAAAATGGCACCTCCGGCGAATTTAGTGTATCCAAGTCCTAAAATTTTTGAAGCAGATGTACCCATCACGGCTGTAAATCCGACCTATTCTGGAATTGTGGAAAATTTTAGCTCATTCCCGGCCCTTCCCGCTGGACTTTCCATTAATCCCACTAATGGGCAAATCAATGGTACGCCTACCTCCGCATCTGCTAGCACCATTTACACTATCACTGCTCGTAATTCAACAGATCAAACTACAACAACAATTAACATTACTGTTCTAATAGCTAGACCAAAAATTAGCTACGACACTACGAATATATTTTATCAATATGTAGCTATTCCTGCCATGGTTCCCACGAAAGTAGGAATAATTGATTCCCTTACCATTGACAAAACATTGCCTAATGGTTTAATTTTCAATAAACAAACTGGTGTTATTTCTGGCACGAGTACCGTACAAATTCCACGTACAATATTCACAATAACTGCTTATAATTCTACAGGAAGAACCAGTTTCTCTGTACCAATAACGGTTACTATTCCTCCACCAAGCAATTTGAAGTATGTTAATCCACCTCCCTATATTGTCGGAACTAGTATTGCACCTCTCACTCCCAGCGTTTCAGAAACGGTTGATTCATACAGCATCGATAAACCCCTACCCGCTGGACTTAATTTTAACACTAGCACGGGAACTATTACAGGAACGCCCACAGAGGCAATTGCAACCACAACTTTCATTATCTCTGCGATAAACGTTGCCGGTTCAAGCACATATGCCCTTCCGATTACGGTTTTAATTCCCGCGCCTTCAGGCCTATCTTATAATTCACCTCAAGTATATGAAGAAACAGTTGAAATTATTCCTCTAAATCCAAACGTTACAGGAGAAGTAGCCTCCTATTCTGTTACACCTAACTTACCGGAAGGTTTAACATTAAATCCTTTGACGGGACAAATTTCGGGAATACCTACTTTAGCAAAAACAACCACTTCGTATGTAATTACAGCAACTAACTCTACAGGTTCTACGACTACAAGCGTAATAATTACTGTTATTATTGCAAGGCCTGCAAATTTATCGTATCCCAATCCAAATATTTTATATCAAAATACGACTATCACCCCATTAGTTCCATCTTTCATTAATACCGCAAGTAGTTTTGCAATAGATAGACCTCTTCCAACTGGATTAACATTAAATCCCCTAACAGGTATAATTTCAGG
>CAJCBY010000249.1 GCA_903960725.1 uncultured Cytophagaceae bacterium
ACGAAAAGGATAATGGTGTTTTGAAGAATACGTTTCGTTTCCTCATCATTGCGAGTGGTAAATTGATAGATTGACTCGATCCACTGGTGAATTCCCACCGTTTCTGTAGCGTGTAGACCGCCATCGATCCAGACTATGGCTTTACCTTCTTTGGCCAAAGCCTTCGCCTCCTGCTCTGACAAACCTTCTGCCCGAGCTAAGCGTTGCGAAATCGCTTTGTATTTCGCTAAATTCTTAATGTTTGCTGGATCCGAAACGATGACCATGTATTGATCACGACCCTCCTCGGTCTTTCCAATCGACTGCAATTTTACGCGATTAGAGGCCGCAGCCACCTTTTTCAGGTAGCCTTCCGTCTGCGTAAAGGTAGCTAAATGGTAATTATCGCCTATATTAAAGCCAAAATGCGATTTAGGACTAGGAACCTGCGCGACTAGGCTAAACGACGCGAATAACAGAACAAGTAAGATTTTTTTCATAGGATAAATCAGGTAAGCTTTAAAGATAGAAATATTCAAATTAAATAGTAGCTTCGTAGCTGTAAATTTATGAAGCTATGATTAAAAAGTTATCCTTTATTGGCCTTATTGCAATGGCCGCTTTAAGCACCATGTCTTTATCAAAGGCGCCAGTAGTGGCCGAAGAGCCCGCTGAAGTGAATTATACCAAATATTGCGCGTCCTGCCACGGCGAAAAAGTAGAGGCGTTTGTGGACCGCAAATGGAAGCATGGAGATAATAAATCTGATATCTTAAACAGTATCACAAACGGCTATCCTGATGCAGGTATGCCTACCTGGAAAGAGGTGTTGACTCCTAAAGAAATTGAAAAATTAGCGGATCTCATCGTTGAAAATTTAGCCGGTGTCGAGCAATATAAGTTCGCGAACAAACCGACTTCGAACATCTTCAAGTCAGACGGAATTACCATCGCGCTAGACACCATCGCAACAGGTTTCGATAGCCCATGGGGTTTCACACAGTTACCTTCGAATGATTATTTGATTACAGATCGCTCAGGCGTTTTGTATTTAGTGGATCAAAAACGCAACAAAACAGCCATCAAAGGTACTCCTGAAGTATTCGCTCAGGGCCAAGGCGGTCTATTAGATGTGACGCTTCACCCGCAATACGAAAAAAATGGTTGGGTCTACCTTTCATATTCGAAGTTTAAAATGGAGGATGGGGCCAAAGTAAATACAACAGCCATCGTTCGCGGAAAAATTAAAGACAACACATGGGTAGAAGCACAAGAAATTTTCGAGGCGAAACCATACACAAAAACCTCGTTCCACTACGGCTCTCGCATCACATTTGACAAAAAAGGACATATGTTTTTCTCCGTAGGAGAACGCGGAATGGAAAAAGTATTCCCACAGAATTTAGATAATGACAACGGTAAAATTCACCGCTTAAATGACGACGGAACAGTTCCAGCAGATAATCCATTCAAGAATTCAGCTCACCCGAGCATCTACTCTTACGGACAACGTAATCCTCAAGGTTTGACGACTAATCCGTGGACGGGCGATATTTGGGAGACTGAGCACGGTCCACGTGGTGGGGATGAAATCAACCTCATCAAAGCGGGTAAAAACTACGGCTGGCCTGTAATTACCTATGGCATTAATTACGATGGAAAACCGATTTCAGCTATCTCCAAAAAAGACGGCATGGAGCAACCTGTTTCCTATTTCATCCCTTCTATCGCGCCTTCTGGCTTGACTTTTGTGACAGGGGATAAATACCCAACTTGGAAAGGCAACTTGATGATCGGTTCGCTACGCTTCAACTATTTGAACCGCGTGGAAATGAAGAACAACAAGGTTGTTAAGCAAGAAAAGGTATTGTTAAACGTGGGTCGTATGCGCAACGTGCAACAAGGCCGTGATGGGTACTTGTATATTGGGGTGGAGAGTCCGGGGATGGTGTTTAGACTTCGTCCGCAATAGAGTATAGATTGTAGAGTAGAGAGTATAGATAGTCCGAAGGAAATAAGTCCGGAGGTTTTATCTCTACTCTTTACTCTATACTCTCTAATCTGGTTTTAAAAAAGCACCGTTCATCACTTTCTTCTTTCGCTAAAAGCTTTTTTATGGGAACTTTGTCCCCATGAAATTAATTGCATTACTACTCATTTGTTCGATTACGGCTTTTGGCCAAAACTCCTTACACCTCCGCCTTCAAGATTCAAATAAAGAAGCTCTGCCTTTTGCGACTGTTCTTTTGAAGAAAACAACTGATTCAAGCCTAGTAAAAGGAATGAATACAGATGAAAATGGGGAATTACACGTATCAAAATTACCACTGGGTCGCTTTATCTTAACGCTACAATCCACCGGATTTAAGCCTACAAAAATCACCTTAGAGGAAATCACTGCGGATTCCAAAATCGACTTGGGCACCCTTACGCTCCTGCCACTTAGCACCGAATTAGCGGAAGTAAAAGTAACGGCGACGAAACCATTCATCGAAAAAAAGCTAGACAAGACGATTGTTAACGTAGAGAACTCGGCGATGGCGGCGGGAAATACCACAATGGAACTTTTAGAGCGATCACCTGGTGTGATTGTAGATAAAGATGGCAATATTTCGCTTCGCGGAAAATCTGGAGCTATGATCATGATCGATGGCAAAATTTCCTATTTAACAGGCGCAGATCTAGCGAACTATTTAAAGAATTTACCAGCAGACCAAATCTCGCAATTGGAGATTATGGCTAACCCCTCTTCTCGCTATGATGCAGCGGGAACGGGTGGTATCATAAATATCAAGTTGAAAAAGAATTCAAACATTGGTTTGAATGGTTCGGCTAATGCGACGATAGCACAAGGAATTTATTCACGCCAAAGCACGGGAATGAATTTAAATTACCGGAAGAACGGTTGGAACTGGTTTGGTAATGGGTCAGTCGTTAATCGAAATATGCTAGAGCGTAATTCTTTGACTCGAAATTTCACTGCTCAAAATGAGGTATGGGAAAATAGTTTTGCCTTTAAAAACCAAAATCAATCCACAAAACTAAAAGGAGGTGTAGACTGGTATTATTAAAAGAAAACGACGGTAGGAATTTTGGCCTCCGGAAACTTCAACCAATATACCTTGCGCGAGGGATTAAATCAGACTATTCAATTCACGGGTAATGGTACTGCTTTAACACGATTGAATACTTACAATAATGTGGGGAATCCAAGCAACAACTATGCGGTAAATTTCAATTTCAAGCACACCTTTGATAGCACAGGCCGCGAATTAACGATCGATGTAGATTATGCCCGTTTTATCGATAACAGTGGAACTAATTTGCGTTCTCAATTCTTAAGAGGGGATTTCAGCCCAATGAAAGCGGATTCCCTACTCAGCAATAACGCAAAATCCTTTATTGATCAATATTCATTTAAACTTGATTACGTCATTCCTTCTTTCTTAAAGTCCAAGTGGGGAACAGGTTTGAAATCGTCTTATGTGAAAACGGATAACGATTTACGCTTCCAAGGAAAAAATGAGGGCGAGCCTGCCTTTACTTTTTTGACAGGCCAAAGCAATCAATTTATCTATACGGAACAAATTCACGCCGCCTACCTAAACACAGAACGAGCCATCGGAAAATTTAGCTACCAAATCGGTTTACGCGGGGAGTGGACTTTGGCCGATGGTGTATCCCAAGCCTACACGGCTGGCTCCAAAGATTCGACGTTTCACCGCGACTACGCACAATTATTTCCTAGCGCATTTTTTCAATATGATGTGTCGAAAAACCACAGCCTCGGTTTCAATTATTCACGCCGAATCGACCGCCCAAGCTATGGCGATTTGAATCCTTTTGTCTTCTTTTTAGACAATTACACCTACAGAGTAGGTAATCCACTACTAACTCCGCAGCTAACAAACTCCATTGAATTAAGCCACACCTATATGGGGGCATTTAGCACGACTTTGGGCTACAGCCACACGACAAATGTGATTACTGAAATCTTAAAACAAGATACACAGGCCAGAAAATCCTTCCAGACGTCGGCTAACATGGCAGAGCGGACAAATTACAGTCTTGGATTCTCCCTACCTATTCCAATCGCCAAATGGTGGAGCAGCAACACCGACATCTATTTCAATCGCGCAGAACTCGTAGGCAAAGTAGAAAATGCGAACCTAAGTCCGTCAAATAACCAGTTCTATTTCAACTCCAACCACATCTTCACTTTACCTAAAAACTATCGCTTTGAAATCGGAGGGAACTACTTCTCGGGAGGATTAGAAAGTGCCTTTATTTTTGGGGCAGGTGGATCCCTTAATGTAGGTATCCAAAAAACAGTCTTAAATAAACGTGGCGTCATTCGCTTAAACGCACAAGACATTTTGTATACGTCTAACCCCAATGTATTTATTAAATACGGCGACCTCGATATTACAGTACGCCCGCGTCAAGATTCCCGCGTGATCCGGATAAATTTCTCTTACCGTTTTGGGAATATGTCAATCAAAGGGGCGAGAGAAAGAGCGACGGGATTAGAGGCGGAGAAGAGTCGGGTGAAATCGAAATAACTCGTCTTTTTAAATGTAAATCTAAAATTGTGCTGCGCAATAATTTTGTGATTTACATTTAAAAAAACTCTCTTCACTATTCTGAAATCTAGTCTTTATTTCTTTTCAAAAATTATATCAACTCTTCGATTTTTTGCTCTACCCGCTTCTGTATTATTACTAGCAATCGGCATGCTTTTCCCCATGCCTTTTGTTATAACATCCGCATCATTACAACCCTCATTGATTAAGATCTGTTTTATTTTATTTGCCCGTTCTAATGAAAGAGCCACGTTAACGGCATCACTTCCTATATTATCCGTATGACCTAAAATGTTCACTTTTACATTTTTCTCTTTAATGATAAAGGCAATTCTTTTAAGTTCAGGCAATGAAGTTGGTTCAAGAGAAGAGGATCCTGTTTTAAAGAAGATATTATTCATGGATGCGCTTACTTTATTATCCAACATATCTTGGTAGGTAATGATTTTTATATCGTTATTGATGTTTATTTGAAGCTTATAGTTCCTTAGGTCTATACTACTTGAAACCGGAAACAAATTATCATCATCAATATAATAGCCATATAATTTTCCCAGTGGCAGAACGATAAAATAGCTTCCGTCTTCAGGATCCGATTTAGCAATACCTATTACTTTTTTTGCTTCCAAGTCCTCCCATCGAATGTTTGCTACTACTGGTTGATTTTTGCTGTCTACTAATTTTCCATTAATAGTGGCCACGTAATTCGGCCTTAAATAACCTGGTATACTGGACCAAAAAATATCATATTCATTGTTTTGTGTAACATTTTTTCCAGAGGCCTCACCTCCTTTACTAAAATAGGCTTTATCTCCACCTGTGGAGATATCTAAACCCCAATCACCTTTATTAGTATTGAATTCTTTCCCTAAATTGACTGGTTCACTCCAACAATCCCAACAAGTATCAGAAAGTCTAGTCGATTTAAATAAATCATAATTACCTAAACCACCATGTCCATCAGATGCGAAATAAAGTGTTTTCATATCTGGGTGTAAAAAGGGAGATCGATCTGAATAAATCGTATTGATAGTGGGTCCTAAATTAATAGGTTCAGTCCATTCATCATTTTCATCACGGACTGAAACGTATATGTCACAAGGATAGTTTAAGGCACCATGATAATTAGAAAGATTACTTTCTGGATAATAATCAAAATTAGTTGGTCGAATGGAACTAAATATCAGGGCTTTTTTATCACTTGTTATTCGCGCATCAGCTTGCCATGTTCCACTATTGATTGTCTCTGGAAAAGATTCGAGTATTTCCCACTTATTATCTATATTCTTTTCTGCTAATGATAATTTGCCATCAATAAACAAAATCATCGATGTGCCATCTGCAGAAAGAGATAGAGGAGCTTGATTAGTCCCCGTTTCATTCAGCTCGGTTATTGCAGTGGCTGGCTTGAACCCATTTTGCCCTCTTTTTGAAACAAAAATATCTTCATTTAAATTAAAATTATCTCTATTTCTCGCACAAAAATAAAGATTTTTATCATCGGCCGTAATAAACGGAGTATATTCTCCCCCTTGTACTGTATTTATATTAGGTCCCAAATTATTCACTTTAATATTGGGATCAAATGGCTTATTTAAAATGGAAAGCAAATTATCTATTTTTTTTCTATTGCTCTGAAAGTAGGGCAAATAGGATGCAACTGTATTAGCGGCATTAGTCCAATTCTTCTTAACTATATCTTCACTTATAATCTTTTGTAAGGCTAAGAACGCCCTTTCATTAGGTGCAGCTAACTTTATATATTCATCATATTTAGACCACAAACTTGGCATGAGTGGATTACTTAGGTATAATGCATCACCTAAGGAAGTTAGGTATTGACCTGATTCGTATAAACTATCTAATAGTTCTTCATTAATGTTTTGTCTATTCCTAAAGTTTTCAAGGAATTTATCTAAGGTTCTTTTTTCACCATCATCTGTGAAAATTTTATAATAACTAATTAAAGCCTTGTCTTTATACTCGCTAGTATCAAGTCCTATTAAAAAATCTAAATTAGTAAGATCTTTATTTCTTAAAGAAATATGGTAAAGGGAATCTTCTGCTATACTAGCAAAGCTATTTGAGGGGAAGTTAGTAATGAAGTCTTTATATTCTTCTAAATTCTTGTTAACAGTCTGTTCATTAAATTGCAATTCTTCGTAAGCGGAAAATGCTGAATCATAATTTGTTGAATTAGGCCATTTTTTTAAAAAATAAAAATATCCTTCAGAGGTATTTTTTGATTTTGCCCCCAAATAATCGAATTCCTCAACTTTACCTTTTGCTTTTTTAATTAAATGAGATTTAGGGTATTCAGAGATAAAGTTATTAAAAGCCTCCGCGGTATTCATTTCATTTGCTTTTTCAAAAGCAATTCCATCTCTTAATTCAATCGCTTTATTTATTTGATTTGCTTCTGGAAAGTTTTTGATAAAATATTGAAAGCCTGCAATCGTATTTTCAGATTTTGCAATATCAAAACCTAATTGATTTCTACTACTTTTTGCCTCTGCTATTAGAGTTGATTTGGGGTATTTTTGAATGAAGTTCAAATAACTCACCAATGTATTTTTTCTTTTTGCTTCATCAAAAGCCAGAGAATAAATAGTGCTCTGAGCTTCCGCTTTAATTAAATAATCTGCTTCTTGATAAAATTCCAAAAAATGAACAAATTCGTCGATTTTATTATTCAATTTAGCCTTATTAAGAGCTCGATCAATTATATATTTTAAAAGATCTGTTATTGAATTGTGATTAATTCCATTTTCATCTAATTTTTTGACTTCCTTTTCATTATTGAAATTCAAGTAAGCCTTTTTTAACTTTTGGGTAGTTAAATAAGCTGTTTCAAGATTAAAATTTGAATACGTATCCGTTGAAAGCAAAGTAGCATAAGTGAAAAGGGCGTCAATATTTTCAGGCTCTTCTTCCAAAATTTTTAAAACCTGTTTTTCTACTTTCTCAATTTGTCCTTTTTCTAGCCTTTTCATCATTTTACTTTGAGCAAATAATGAGTTAGACAAGCTAATAACAATAACGATACACAAAAAATTAAAAATGCTTTTTTTCATATTTCATTAATTAGTAGGCGCAAATTATCTTTTATCGCCATTGGTTATTCAAAAATAAGTAAATAGGAATTACAGGCTAGAATAGAACTCGTCTTTTTAAATGTAAATCTAAAATTGTGCTGCGCAATAATTTTGTGATTTACATTTAAAAAAACTCTCTAGAAGTACTCAGAACATCTCGTCTTTAATTTTAAAAAAGAGATTAAAGCTTAAAACGAATTGCGGAAAAATATCGCGTAGCGCATTTTTAGCATTCGTTTTGAACTTTAATCCTCTTCTAAATCTATTTCTTCTTCGTTCACCCTCCTTCTCTCCCGCGCCTCTTTCATCTTTTTTGTTTCGAGCTTATAAGTAAATCCAATAAAGAAAATACGGGTTTCCTTTTTACGAACTACGTCACTGATTAGGCCGAATGGTCGAGAATCGTAGACGGTTTTTTGGGTATCAAAAATATCATTGATGCGGGCATTAAGGGAAAGTTTGCCAAAATCCTTTTTGACCCCCAAATCCACCGTGTAGAAGGGTTGAATAATGCCAAAAGGATTAATTTGCACAGATTGATATATTCCCGAAATTTGAGCAGACCACTGCTTGTTCCACTTGAATTGTTGATTCAAACGGGTATTCCAACTCCAGCGATTCAAGGACACTTCCGTGTTATTAATTAATCCCTCTAAATCCGTTTGAAAAACGGAGGTATTTAAGGTGACTTTGTAATTCTTAGTGATGGAAAAAGTAGAAATATTCTCGAATCCCCAGGCACGGGATTTGGAAATATTTTCATACCGAGTCAAGGTGGTATCACCTCCCAAAAATGTTCTCACTCTCCCCACTAATCCTGTAATCTCCCGGTAAAATAAGGTATTCGAAACGGATAGCGATTTAAAATCTTTATTGTGGGCTAATTCTAGCAAAAGTGTTCGCTCGGGCTTTAAAGCAGGATTTCCTGAATTTAGATTCAAGGGATCGGCAAAAGAGATGAACGGATTTAAGGATTTAAAACTTGGCCGCGTAATGCGAGTAGAAAGTCCAAAAGAAAGTGATTCGGTGCTGGAAACAGGATGCAATAGGGTTAGAGCGGGAAACAAATTCACATAGTTTTGTTTCACTGCACCCGCAATTTCCGTGGCTTCAACTCTCAGCCCTGCATCCACATTCCATTTCGCACTTTTATAAGCTTGCGAGATGTAGGCAGCTTGCACGTGTTCTTGGTAAGAAAATCCATTTGATCTGGCAACATCCCGTTCATATATTTCCTCTTTTAACCTCTCATAGCGAAAGTCGTTAGCGAAAAAACGGGAATTAAAGCGAAAACCATAGTCCAATTTCAGGCGAGAGGAAATCGTTTTGGTCCAGTCGCCTTGTAGTAATAGCGTGGAGTTTTGACTAGTAGCCGCAGACCGCTCAAAACGCTCAGGAATATTTGGATTAGGGGTATCGAAGTCCCCATAGAAATAATGCTGGTAAAATTGATTGGCGTCTGAACCTTGATTTCTAATCCATAAAAAATCGATTTTAGCGTTCGCACTCGGATTGTAAAATAGATTTAAGTCAAAGCCATAATCACGACCTTTTTTATCTGCCTCTCGTGCATACAATCGATCAGCCGTGCTCACAAATTCACTTTTATTGTAACGAATTTCAGAATTATGATCCCTAGAGAGGCGGCCGATAAACGACATCCCAATGCTGCGTTCTTTGCCTAG
>CAJCBY010000250.1 GCA_903960725.1 uncultured Cytophagaceae bacterium
AGAATGCCTTTCTTAACTATGCTACACTATTACATACTGCCAAATATGTCCAATTCTTACAACCTGCACAAGTTTTTATCTGATATTTTTTCATTTTTTTTATTTTAAATAGTAGTATTCTCTTAATACGCCTTTAGGAGGCCTATTTCATCATTTATATACAATAAACAAGTTAGCTTTGGTCGACAGAAATGAGGTTTTTATCGTGATTTAACCGTTGCTTAATCCACACATAATACGATGATAATCCTGGCTCAGCCTATAAAGGGTCACCTTAGATAATTACAAAAAATACAAAGAAGAGATTTTTGCTTAATTTTGGCCTATGTCCACCTTTGACCCTAAATCTATCCTTCCCACCTTACCCGAAGATCCTGGGGTTTATCGTTATTTCGACGAGGGTGGCACTATTATCTATATAGGTAAGGCGAAGAACTTGAAAAATCGGGTCAGTTCGTATTTTACGAACACGAAAGGGAAAGACAATAAGACAAGGCGGCTGGTTGCTCAGATTCGGAATTTAGAATTTACGATTGTGCATTCGGAATTCGATGCCTTGCTATTAGAGAATACGTTGATAAAGCAGTTTCAACCGAAATACAACATCTTATTAAGGGACGACAAGACCTACCCATTTATCTGTTTGACCCGTGAAAGATTTCCCCGACTGATTACGGAGCGAAGAATCAATAATTCGATGGGGACGTTTTTTGGACCTTATGCGAATCCTAAACTAATGAATGCGCTGCTCGAGATGCTGCACCAGCTGTATCCTTTGCGGACATGTGCGCTGAATTTAAAGGAGGCAAATGTAGAGGCGGGGAAATACAAGGTGTGTTTAGAATACCATATTGGGAATTGTAAGGGGCCTTGCGAGGGCTTGGAACAGGAGGCGCGCTACATGGAATACATCGATCAGGTATCACAGATCTTAAAGGGGAATTACCAGAAGGCGAAAAGTTTCTTTATTACTCAAATGCAGGAGGCCTCCACGCGGATGGCTTTTGAGCAGGCACAGGAATGGAAAGAGAAGTGGCAGCTATTGGAAAACTTCCAAGCGAAGTCGACTGTGGTGAATCCGTCGATCCACGATGTGGATGTGTTTTCGATTGTGTCGGATGAGTCTTTGGCCTACATTAATTTCATGAAGGTCATTAATGGGACGATTTTGCAGTCGCAGACCTGGGAGGTAAAAAAGAAATTAGAAGAGGATGAAGCGGAGTTGTTGACGATGTTGATTTGGGAGAAGCGGGATCAGTTTCAGAGTAAGGCCAAAGAAATTATTACCAACATTCCCATGTCGATCGAATTCGAAGGGGCGAAAAATACGCTGCCGAGTCAAGGCGATAAGCGAAAACTGTTAGATATGTCGCTGAAGAACGTCTTGTACTTTAGAAAAGAGAAGGCGGATCGTAAGGCGGCGGAAGAAAGTGGCGGCGATCGCAAGATGCGTGTGATGATTAAATTGAAAAATGATTTGCGCCTAAATGACATGCCTAAACACATCGAATGTTTCGATAACTCGAACTTGCAAGGTACGAATCCCGTCTCTGCGATGGTGTGTTTCAAAAATTCACTCCCTTCTAAAAAGGATTATCGTACGTTTACGCCTAAAACGGTGGAAGGCCCGGATGATTTTGCCACGATGTACGAGGTGATTACGCGCAGATATACGCGTCTGTTAGAGGAAGACGCGGAATTACCGAATCTAATCATCGTCGATGGAGGGAAAGGCCAGTTGAGTTCCGCTTGTGACGCATTGAAGGCCATCGGATTATATGGAAAAATACCCATCATCGGTATCGCGAAACGTTTAGAGGAGATTTATTTCCCAGAGGACAGCTTGCCCTTGTATATAGACAAGAAATCGGAGTCATTGAAGCTGATTCAGCAGTTGCGGGACGAGGCGCACCGCTTTGGGATTACGGCGCATAGAAACAAGCGGAGCAAGAACTTCATTGTATCGCAATTAGAGACCATGGATGGGATCGGGAAGTTGACCGCAGCGAAGTTGTTGAAGACTTTTGGGACGGTGGCTCAGCTGAAGGAGGCGTCGGAAGAGGATTTGGCCAAAGTCCTAGGCAAAATGAAAGCCCTCAAATTCAAAAAGCAATTAGAAAACCTCTAATATTCCGATTTGAACTGATCCACTTCGATCGCGCGGTAATTTCTATAGACTTGCAAAATGATTGCTAACGCTATCGCCATCTCGCAAACACCCACCACTAAGACGAAAATACTCAGGTAAAGTCCTTGCAGCGAGGGATCATTTTTGGAAAACGCAACCAAATTCAAGTTTGCCGCATTCAAAATCAGTTCGATTCCCATCAAAACAAAAATCGTATTCTTCTTCAACAGCAAAATGGCTAAACCCGTAGCAAAAAGAAAGGCAGACACCCACATGAAATAGATTACC
>CAJCBY010000251.1 GCA_903960725.1 uncultured Cytophagaceae bacterium
AGTAGCTAGTTATAATTTTTATCAAAATTATGTCCCCTTTTTTGGTAAGGATTTTGCGAGTCCGATAGGGGAGAATTGGAAGGCAAAGTATAGCTATTTTTTAGGCGATACCGTGAATGTGGAGGGGCGCGTCTGTTACCAGCTGGATTTTGATCCGAAGAATTCAGCGGATTTGGTATTTAGAGGCCAAATGTGGATTGACACCACTTCCTTTGCTTTAGTACAAATTGATGCCGTGGTGGATAAGGGGGCTAATTTGAACTTTATTGAGCGTATCAAAATTTCCCAAGAGTTAGAACAGACGAGCAATGGGGTCTGGTTGCCGGCGCGGACACGCTTCCTAATTGACTTAGAGGAAATTTCGCAAGGTAGCGCGGGGATGTTACTAAAAATGTACATCTCTAATAAAGATTTTGTTGTCAATAAACCCCATGAGGTATCTTTTTATGATGTTCCATCGGAAGTAGCGCAGGATGCAACAAAGCCTAATGCTGAGTTTTGGAAGCATGCACGGCATGAGCCCCTTAGTTCATATGATCATCTAGCCTCGTCGCTTATCGATACGGTCCAAAACTTGCCCATTGTACGAACCTATGTCGAGATTGCTGAGCTTGTTTTAAGTGGATATAGGCAATTTAACGGCATCGAAGCAGGACCGTACATTACCAGTTTTGCGATCAATGCAGTAGAAGGAGCCCGCTTTCGCTTAGGGTTTAGGACGAATGCAAATTTTGATAAAAAATGGATTTTGCGCGGTAACGTAGGTTTTGGGACGAAAGATTTAGTACCTAAGTATTCGCTAGAAGTGAATTACCTTTTCTCTAAGAAAAAATGGACAATCGCTGGCCTTCGCCATTCCTATGACGTAGAGCGGGTGGGATTAACGCCTGAGTTTATAGGCGACAATAAATTATTTTATGCCTTCACCCGTTGGGGAGCATTTTCAGGGGCCTTTTTTAGACGGGAAACGGACGCCTTTTTCAGTTCAGAATTAGCCAAAGGAATTACCTTAACGACCTCTTTAACCTCGCGCTCATTTGATCCCCTGTTTCATTTTCAATACCGCTTAAATCCGGAATTAGGGCGTGCCTCTGCTGTTCAAGATAATTACCAAGAGACCTTCGCTACCATTGAATTAAGGTTTGCAAAAAACGTAACCTTCATCATGAACGGGAATGAGCGAATTGCCTTAGCCACAAAGCGATTTCCGATGATTACCTTGAAGTACCAACATGGATTCAAGGGCTTCTTAGGAGGGGATTTTACCTACGATCGATTTACGTTGAAAGCCTATCAAACCTTGCGGTTAGGAACGTTAGGTCGCTCTGACTATACCTTTACAGCCGGATATACGCCCTCTAATTTACCCGCCCCGCTTTTGTTTCCACACCTTGGCAATGAAACCTTTTTCTTTGTTCGCTCAGCCTTCTCCACCATGAACTATTTTGAATTCGTGAGTGATCAATTTGCTTCGATTCAATACAATCACAATTTTGAAGGATTATTGTTCAACCGAATCCCATTAATTAAGAAATTAAAATGGCGCCTGATAGGATCTGCTAATGTTTTAATGGGAAGCCAAAGGTCCGCAAATAAGGAAATAATGAAGAAGGTAGATAACCCCTTGCGCGCTAAATTTGTAGACCGATACTCCTTTGATTCACTCGACCCCAGCAAGCCATTTGCTGAGGTGGGCTATGGAATTGATAATATATTTAAGGTATTTCGTCTGCAAGCCTTTCACCGCTTAACCTATTTAGATAACCCTAAAGCTGAGCGCTTTAGAGTCATGGCGTCCGTCAATTTATCTTTTTAGAACAATACAAAGACGAAAGTTTAAACATTTCAAGAATGTTTTTAAGGTAGTTGATTTCATGATTTTGACCTTCTATATTTACACGAATACAAAAAGACAATTATGCTGTTAATTCTTGTGGGCTTATCATTACTAAGTTACCTGTTGGGGTCAATCCCTACGGCGATTTGGTATGGTGAGAAGTACCATCAGATAGATATCAGGCAACATGGAAGTGGTAATGCGGGGGCCACGAATACCTTCCGGGTATTGGGTAAAAAAGCAGGTTCTATTGTTTTGTTCGTTGATGCTTTGAAAGGTTTTGCTGCAGCTAGTTTAGCATCTGTCCTCTATGCATTTAACCTCGTGGACTGGCAAACCTGTGTTACACTCAAGATTTTATTCGGCTTTTTAGCCATTATTGGCCATTTGCTACCGGTATTTTGTGATTTCAAAGGAGGTAAAGGAGTCGCTACCACATTAGGTATGGTCATCGCACTTCATCCACAAGCGGCTTTAGCTAGTAGCCTTGTTTTTTTAGTGGTATTTGCCATTTCACATTATGTGTCTTTAGGCTCCATGGTTACCTCGTTGGTATTTCCTTTATTACTTCAATTTGGGGTATTTGGTAAAGAATTACCCATTTTGATCTACTTCGGATTTATCATCTCCTTCCTGGTGATCTTTACGCATCGAAAAAATATCGGTCGAATCATTTCTGGAACCGAAAATCGGATGTACCTTATTCCTCGAAAAGGTAGATTATAACCTGTCTCAATTTCAATAATTATGCAATCAACACACGACTTTATTTCCGCTCACAAGGATCGGTTTTTAGCGGAGCTATTAGATTTATTACGAATTCCATCTGTTTCAGCCGATCCCACATATGCTGGGGATGTGCGAAAAGCAGCGGAATGGGTAGCAGATAATTTACGTAAGGCCGGGGCTGATCAAGTTCGTTTAGAAGAAACACCAGGTTATCCCATTGTATATGGGGAGAAAATGATAGATCCTTCGGCTCCTACCGTCCTTGTTTATGGACATTATGATGTGCAGCCTGCAGATCCATTAGCGCTTTGGGATAATCCTCCATTTGAACCTGTTATCAAGGATGAAGTGATCTATGCACGTGGGGCTTGCGATGATAAAGGGCAAGTTTTTATGCATTTAAAGGCATTTGAAGCGATGTTAGCCTCGGGTCAGCTAGCTTGTAATGTGAAGTTTATGATTGAGGGTGAGGAAGAAGTGGGGTCGGATAATTTAGGCAACTTCGTTGAAGCGAATAAAGACTTGCTAAAGGCAGATGTGATTTTGATTTCGGATACGGCCATTATCGCTAATGACATTCCCTCAATCGATGTCGGATTACGCGGCTTGAGTTACATGGAGGTCGAAGTACAAGGTCCTAACCGTGATTTGCATTCAGGCGTTTACGGAGGAGCAGTAGCTAATCCGATTAATATTTTATGCCAAATGATTTCTTCCATGCACGATGAATTTAACCACATCACAATCCCCGGATTTTATGATGGGGTGATGGAGGTAAGTGCGGCGGACAGAGCAGCGATGGCGCAGACACCTTTTGATTTAGAGGCTTACCAAAAAGATTTAGGTATCGAAACCGTATACGGCGAGAAAGGATTTACGACCTTAGAGCGGGCATCTATTCGACCGACTTTGGATGTGAACGGGATTTGGGGTGGATATACAGGCGAAGGAGCGAAGACAGTTTTACCTTCCAAAGCTTATGCTAAAATCTCGATGCGCCTGGTGCCCAATCAGTCATCGGCAGAGATCACGCGATTATTTACGGAACATTTTAAAGCCATTGCACCTAAAGGGGTAAAGGTAAAAGTAACAGCACACCATGGAGGAGAAGGCTATTTAATGCCTACGGATAGTATCGCCTTTCAAGCGGCATCAGAGGCGATGGCGACGACTTTTGGTAAGGATCCGGTGCCCACACGAGGTGGAGGAAGTATTCCAATTGTAGCTTTATTTGAGAAAGAATTAGGGATTAAGTCGATATTGATGGGCTTTGGTTTAGATTCAGACGCTATTCACTCGCCTAATGAGCATTATGGCTTGTTTAATTTCTATAAAGGGATTGAAACAATTCCTCATTTCTTTAAAAACTTTGCTGCCCTATCTAAATAACATGGCTGAAAACTTAAGCGCTTTAGCAACCGAGTCAAATTCGTCCTACGATAACCTAGAAAAGCAAACCGTGGACACCCTTTTGCGTCAAATGAATGCAGAAGATAAAACTGTACCCTTTGCGGTAGAGAAAGTTATTCCCGCGATTGAAGCCTTAGTTCATGAAGTGGTGAAGCGTATGAAGCAAGGTGGCCGTTTGTTTTACATCGGTGCGGGTACGTCCGGTCGCTTAGGTGTGGTGGATGCCTCCGAATGTCCGCCTACTTATGGTGTTCCACACGATTGGGTCATCGGTCTAATCGCTGGGGGTGATTCTGCAATTCGCAAGGCGGTAGAGAATGCTGAGGATGATGAAAAACAAGCTTGGCACGATATGGAGGCCTATGGGATAGATGAATTAGACACAGTAATAGGTATTGCAGCATCTGGTAGAACTCCTTATGTAATCGGTGGTTTACGCGATGCAAATGCGCGCGGGATTTTAACCGGTTGCATCGTTTGTAACGCAGGAAGTGCCGTGGCAAAAGAAGCAAAGTTTCCCATAGAAGTAGTGGTGGGTCCCGAATATGTGACAGGAAGCACCCGTATGAAATCAGGTACAGCCCAAAAACTCGTTCTAAATATGCTTTCCACTGCCGTCATGATTCAGCTAGGGCGTGTGAAAGGAAATAAAATGGTGGACATGCAATTAAGCAATCACAAACTCGTTCTACGCGCTATTCGAATGGTTTGCGAAGCCACGGGTGTGAGTGATGAAATAGCAGCTGAATTTTTAGAAAAGCATGGTAGCGTTAGGAATGCGGTCGATGCAATTCAAGCAAAATAAATTGGGATTATAGCGCTTTAATCACTTTATTTGTAACATAATTAATCAAATACCTCGTATGAAAAACATATCTAAACTTATTTTAACGTTCGTATTCGGAACAATGGCTTTGGGTTTTGAAGCTAAAGCGGAAGATTTTCCTGCAGACATTAAGCCATTAATGACTAAATATACTTGTTTCGCTTGTCACAAAGTAGATACACGTTTAGTGGGTCCAGCTTATAAAGACGTAGCGAAGAAAAAATATTCAGTCGATAAAATTGTAGCTTTAATTGCAAAACCACAGCCCTCTAACTGGCCAGGTTACCCTCCAATGGCGCCTATGACTGTGCCTAAAGCGGATGCGGTTAAATTAGCGAAGTACATTAACTCGTTGAAATAATCAACTTCAATGCATAAAAAAAGCTCTCGAGATAATCGAGGGCTTTTTTGTTTTATAATTCTTTCAGCATCCAGATATCGCAACCACAGTGCCCACTGTTTCCAAGGGGATGGTCGAGTGCCTTAAATCCCACTTTTTCGTAGATAGAAACTGCTTTTGCAAGTTCAGGCATTGATTCAAGGTAGACTTGAGTATACCCATTTTCTTTTGCCCAGCTCAGAGAAATCTC
>CAJCBY010000252.1 GCA_903960725.1 uncultured Cytophagaceae bacterium
AACCTGCGAAGTCGTTAAATCCGCGAAGGGCTAACCAACCGTTCGGGTTCCAAACCCAATTGGCTGCTAATGGATATAAAACGGCGCTGAAGATCACTACATAAACAGCATAAGCCCACATTTTCATTCTTTCCGCCACACCGCCTGAAACGATGGAGATGGCTGCCACGGCAAAGCCCATTTGGATGAACCAGAATAGTGAATTAGAAATGGTCAAACCTAGACCTAAATCTCCCTCCATAATTCCGGTTTCAAATGCCCAGTAGCCATTGGATTTGCCATAGGCAATACCGAATCCGACTAAATAGAAAGCAACTCCGCCAAAGATGATGTCGATCATCACTTTGGCAATAATACTGATGGCATTCTTAGAGCGGACAAATCCAGCTTCTAAAAGGGCAAATCCTCCTTCCATCTGGAAAATAAGAGCGGCACATAGGGCCACCCAAACTGTGTCAATAGCGTGTGTGAGTTCCACTTGCTGAGCAGCAAGCGTGGCAGATTCATTCATGGTTTTGTTATTAGTATATAATGCTTTGTATGCAAAAATAAAAAACGATTTGGAATATTCTGCATTTTGGTGGAACTTTAACTAGATAAAAAATCCTATTTACATGAAGAAAATCATCACACTCGTTTGCCTGAGTTTAAGTCTCAGTTTCGTTTCATCTGCTCAAATTCCATCGATTATTCCCATTCCGTCACAGGCGGTTTATCCAGCTGGTAAATTCGAATTACCGACTTCCATTTCGATTTCTGGTCCTGCTGATGCTCAACTGAAAGTGGGATATGCGACTTTGGTAGGTAAACTAAAAAAGGCAACGGGTCGTGCAGTTACCCTTAAATCATCGGGAGCTGCTTCCATTCAAATGCAGTTAGTGAATAACGCAAAATTAGGTGCAGAGGGGTATGACTTGCAGGTAAATGCAAAAGGGGTTACGATTAAGGCGAATAAGTCCGCAGGTTTGTTCTACGGAATCCAAACTTTACTACAGCTATTACCTAAAGAGATTGAATCAAAAACGGTCGTTAAAGGAGTTAATTGGACAATTCCTTTTGCTCAAATTACAGATACGCCTCGTTTCGCTTGGCGTGGTCAAATGTTCGATGTGGCGCGCCATTTCTTCACTAAAGAAGAGGTTAAGCAATTTATTGACGATATGGTGGAGTACAAATACAACTTGCTTCACTTCCACCTAACAGACGATGAAGGCTGGAGAATCGAGATTAAATCCTATCCTAATTTGACAAAGAAGGGTGCTTTTAATGTGAAGAAAGTGGGTCGTTTTACTACTTTCTCTAAACCAGAACCGGATGAGCCGCGGACTTATGGTGGTTTCTATACCCAAGAAGATATCAAAGAATTAGTCAAATATGGCCAAGAGCGTTTTGTCAACATTGTTCCTGAAATCGATGTGCCAGGTCACTCGATGGCGGCTGTGGCTTCTTATCCTGAGCTTTCTTGCACGCCAGGCGCGGATAAATATGAGGTTATTTCCGGAGAGCCATTCATCGATTGGTCACATGATCATCCAGAGGCATTATTAGACAATACGCTATGTCCTGCAAATGAGAAAGTATATACTTTCTTAGATAAGGTGATGGGTGAAGTGGCGAGTCTATTTCCATACGAATATATCCATATGGGAGGTGATGAGTGCCCTAAGAATTACTGGGATAAGAATCCAGAAATATTAGCGCTTAGAGCTCGTGAAGGTTTGAAAAACTCACAGGAAGTACAGGCATATTTTGTGCGTCGTTTAGAAAAGATTATTACCTCCAAAGGAAAGCGCATGTTAGGCTGGGATGAGATTTTAGAAGGGGGAGGTTTGCCTAAAGCAACAGCGGTTATGTCTTGGCGTGGCATTAAAGGCGGTGTAGAAGCGGCTCAGTTAGGTCACGAAGTAGTCATGACACCTAATGATAATGTCTATGTCGATTTGATGCAAGGCGATGTAGCAAATGAACCTCCGGTTTACAGAACCGTTCGTTTATCGGATTCTTACGCCTTTAATCCGGTTCCAGCGGGAGTGGATGCTAGATTAGTTAAAGGTGGACAAGCGAATATGTGGTCAGAGCAATTGTTCAATTACCGCCATTTGCAGTATATGATGTGGCCACGCGCTTTGGCTATTTCCGAGTCTTTGTGGTCCCCGAACGAAAATAAGAATTGGGATAATTTTATCAACCGCGTGGAAGATCACATGGCGCGTTTTGATGTGGCAGATAAGAAGTATGCGCCGTCTATGTACGAGGCAATCGTGAAAGTGACTAAGAATGCAAAAGGGGAATTGTTTGTAGAATTGAAGAATGAAATCTCTGGATTAAACATCCACTACAGTTTCGATAACTCGTATCCTGACAACCATTATCCTGTGGCATCAGGTTTAGTAGCGGTTCCGAAGGACGCAGAATTGATTCGTATCGCATCTTATCGTGGTTCAAAGATGATGGGTCGCACCATGAATATCACACGTACCGACTTAGAAAAAAGAGCTAAATAATGCTTTTAAACCTTATTTTTAGTGTATTATTATCAGTCGGGGTGCCTAATATTTCAGGCGCCTCGACTGCTTCTACGACCAATTACCTATCTGTGAAGAAAGGGTATGTGATGTCTTATAACGGAGTGGAGGGGCGTGCTAACTGGGTGGGTTGGACGCTGAAAGCGAGCGATGTAGGTGCTGTAGATAGATCAAATCGCTTTATTCAAGATGAATCATTTCCGCGTGGCTTTAAGATTGTGGATGAAAAAGATTATTCTCGATCGGGGTATGATCGCGGCCACCTGTGTAATTCGGAGGATCGAACGTCGTCTTACTATTTAAATGAGGAGACTTTTTTGATGTCCAATATGATTCCTCAGACTAAGGAGTTGAATCGAGGTCCATTTAAGATGTTGGAAGAGTATTGCCGCAAATTAGCCATAAAGAAAGGGCAGAATCTACTAATCTATTCGGGTGGAATAGGCGCTAAAGATCGATTAGGTTCTGGTGTGATTGTTCCTGCCTATTGCTGGAAGGTAGTGTATACACCAGACAAAATCTGGTGCATACTTTTTCCTAATGTGCATGAGTTGAATAAAAACTGGCAAACCTATTCGGTGCCTTTGGAAACCCTCGAAAAAATGTCGGGCTTCAAGTTTCCGCGCAAATTACTTTAGCATATATATCGCTAGCTTTTTCGCTGCCAAGAAGTTTTCATATTCTAATGGTGTTCTACGGTTATTGGTGTATTCCGTATACAACCAAGGATCGCCAAGCGCAAATACTTTTCCTTTGCCTACTTTTGCGGTTGCCATCACCACATGACCTAGGTGATTCACTAATGGCTTAGCATTACCGCTTAACTTAAGTGTTGTAATCTCTTTGATGTAGACCTTTTTTATCGGGTCAAAAATCTCGTTGCCAGTCGGAATTAATACCGCACCCTGCTCCCAATTACGTCCTTGAACGAAATTCAGGTTAGGAGCGACGAATTCGATGCCGAAACGTTTGGCCAATATATTAAATTGCGGTATCTCGCAGTTCGTTGTATCGTTTGCTAGCAAGATCAAATTTCCGCCTGCCTTTACCCAAGCCTCGATTTCATCCGCTGCTTTTGCCGTCATGAAATTTGGTTTTGCTGTTTCTTTGTAGCTATCTGGATCCACGATGATGTAAACCGACGCACCTTTCAAGTTCTCCCGCGTAGGGGATACGCCTAAGGTATCTAAGCTAGCTCCTAATTGCTCGAATTGGATGCCCCATTGATTGAAACCGGAGTCCTTGCGATCTTCCCAAGTATAGTGGAAACGATTGCCATTTTTCGTCTCGTGGTTAAAGAAATAGTCTAATACTACTTTTTTGCCAGCGCCAATTGGTAATTCTTTGGCAATCTCCATTTCTAAAGATGCTAAAATGAATGGACCCACGCCCTTTAAATCATCTGTTCGCAATGGCTCACTCAAGTAATAGTCATACGATCCATCGCGGTAGGGAACTCCACCTAAGCCACCCACAGTGACCGTTTTCTCTAAATGAATGTAGCCTGCAGCATCTTTCGTGACGAATTCTTTCAGGATTCCTGCATAGCCTTTTTCTGCGTTTTTGCGGAATGAAGCAGGTAAATACCCTTTTCTAACTCCCTTCGCGAAGGCATAAACGAACATATTTGACGCAGATGCTTCGAAATAGTTACCTTTTTTACCTGGATAACCCGGTAACTGATACCAAACGCCTGATGTAGGATCTTGGATCTTCGCGATGGCAGCAGATAATTGATTTAATTGTTGAATTAAGATGCCTCTAGAAGGATGGTTCTTAGGCATGTAATCTAACACATCGACTAAAGC
>CAJCBY010000253.1 GCA_903960725.1 uncultured Cytophagaceae bacterium
ATGCTGCAAAAAGAGGATACAAAACTGACATGTTGTCAGCCTAACTCGGAACTATTTTTTTGTCATCGATGTTAAAAACACTATGAAGACGAATTGTTCCCATCAATCCGATTGTATGAAGTTGATCCAACGCATCTTGGATAAAGAGGCGACAGCAGTCGAGGAGGCACGTTTTTTAGCGAATAAAGACCACTGTTTGCCTTGCAGGGAGGGTCACGAATTAGAACTCGCACTTCGCAAAGCCTTAAAATCGAAATGTACGTCTAGCTGCCCATCTGGTTTATTAGATAGTATTCGTGCAAAAATATCATCGATTCTACTCCTTATATTGCTCTTTATTCCCTTATTTTGTTGGTTCATATAACCATCGAAATTTTTGGAAGGCAAACTCATTATATTTTCAGCTCCATCCGGCTCCGGTAAAACCACCATCGTGAAAGAACTATTAGCGCGCAATGCTAATTTAGGCTTTTCGATTTCTGCTTGTACACGTGATAAGCGTGGTCGCCATGAAGAGCACGGAAAGGATTATTATTTTTTGACGCCAGATGATTTTCGTGCAAAAATTTCCAACGACGAGTTTGTCGAATGGGAAGAAGTGTATGCAGGAGCCTATTATGGGACCTTAAAGGCTGAAATCGAACGTATCTGGGCATCCGGGAAACATGTAATTTTTGATGTGGATGTGCGCGGAGGCTTAGCTTTGAAGAAGTATTATGGAGATAGGGCGTTAGCCGTTTTTGTGAAAGTACCTACCCTAGAGATGTTAGAGGAACGTTTGCGTTCTCGCGGGACGGAAGATGAGGAGGCTTTATCTAAGCGTATTTTCAAGATGAAATTTGAGTGGTCTTTCCAAGATCAATTTGATGTTATTTTAGTGAATGATAAGTTAGACGAGGCAGTGGCTGAAGCGCAAGCTTTATTCGATAAATTAACTAAATAATGAAAGTAGGCCTATTTTTTGGTTCTTTTAACCCCATTCATCAGGGTCATTTGATCATTGCTCAGGCCGTATTGAATCAGACGGAGGTGGACCAAATTTGGTTCGTCGTTTCTCCTCAGAATCCCCACAAGAAGTCCAAAAGTCTTTTGCATGAGTTTGATCGTTTGGATCTAGTGGACCGCGCCATTGCAGATAATTTTGCTTTCAAATCTTCAGATATCGAGTTTCAGTTACCTCGTCCATCTTACACCATTGATACGTTAGTGCATTTAGCCGAGCGCCATCCTGAGAATGAATTCAAGTTGATTATAGGTGGGGATAATTTAGAGCAGTTCAAGAGCTGGAAAAATTACAACCAACTACTTGATTATTATGGTCTCTATGTCTATCCCCGTGGAGAAGAACCTGTCTCGGATTTATGGGCGCATAAGAACGTTCAGCGAATTGAGGCACCTGTTTTATACATTTCGGCAACCTATATCAGAGGCTGTATTCAGCAAGGTAAATCGATAAAATACCTAGTTCCTGATGAAGTGGAGGCGCTTATCTCTGTCAAAAAATTCTACCTTTAGGCCTTTCCGCCTAATCGATGATCTCTTATTTTTCTCGTTTCCCTTTTGTCCGAATTCTGTTGTTTTGGATGCTAGGAATCTTGCTTTCTACGTATGAATGCTGGCCGCTACTGGGATGCATAGGATTTCTACTTCCCGGTAGAATTTTTAAAAGTGTCGGAATATCCAGCTTGATTGTTGTTTTTGCGATGATTTGGACGGTGCGGCTTCAACCTGTTGTGCCGGCGCGTCCGGCCGATGGTTTTGTTTTTCGGGTGGAAGGGCTGGTGGAAGCTAAACCTAAATCTTGGTCCGTTTTAGCTAGATGTATGGGCCTGCGGGATTCCTCAAGTAACTGGTCTTCCTCGACTGGCTTGTTTCGGTTATATCTCGCGAAGCAATTGCCTAAACCCAGCGCTGGAGATGTCTATGGGGTAAGGCAGGCAGTTAAGTCGTTCCCGAAACCACTGTTCCCATTTGAGAAAGATTGGGGAGATTATTTCGCTCAAAAGGGCATTGGTGGATCTGCCTTTGTTTCGTTCGATCGAATTCGGATGATCGAAAAAGGAACAGATGAGGTGACTTTTTTCGAAAAGTCTCAGACTCATTTTGTTCATTTACTAGAGCGTGCATTCGAACCGGGTCGAGATCGAGATGTGGCCGAGGCGATGTTGCTCGGGGTGAAGACTAAGATTGATTTCGAGACATTATCGGCCTATTCAGCTTTAGGTGCCATTCATATTTTATCCGTGTCGGGTCTTCACCTGGGGCTTTTGTATATGGGCCTTTCGTTGATTCTGGGTTTTTTGTTGAAGCTTAGACCAGCGGGGCCCTTACTATTTTTTGGATTAATGATGGCCTTGTTATGGTGCTACGCTGGAATCAGTGGTTTTTCTTTGCCGGTCATGCGGTCGGCCTGGATGTTTTCGGTGATATTATTTGCCAAAACCTTTCTCCGAAGGCAAGAGAGCTTAAATACCTTGGCATTTAGCGCTTTTGTTCTCTTGTTTTTACATCCAGTCTCCTTATTTGATCCCGGTTTTCAGCTGTCCTATTTAGCAGTGTGGGGCTTGGTTGTTTTTCAACAACGCTGGGCGTCTCTTTTACATTTTAGCGGTTGGCTTCGTTGGCCGCTGACCCAAATGTGGGAATTGACGTGTGTGGCATTAGCCGCGCAAGTATTCACCTGGCCATTGATTGTTTATTATTTTCATCAATTGCCTCATCCGCTTTCGTTTTTTCTATTGAATCCTTTTTTAATCTTGTTCTCCTCCATTGCGCTCTTTCTAGGTTTTTTATTGTTGGCAATAGGCTCTTTTTTGCCCGATTTGGCCTTTCAGCCGCTAGGTTATCTTTTGAATATGAGTTTTAAATTATTGCATGGATTGATGTTTAGCTGGGTGGAGCGAGTTACCTCGGTGATGCCCTTTTTGCGGATTTCGGCACTTGAAATGTTTGTGTATTTTCTATCCATTGCTGTGGTTGTTTGGGCACCGCGGCGTTGGAAAAGGTGTGCGATTTTTGCGCTATTTTTTTGGCAATCGACGGAAAATGAACCCAAGGCTTATTTAAGTACGTTCAAAGGGGAGGCTGTTTGGGTAGAGCATTCAGGTAAAAATGCTGTTGCCTCATTGCCTATGGATATGGATCCCGCGTGGATTCAAACGCATGTAAGTCCGATGTGGGCGAATGTGGGCGTGAAAGATACATTGACGCGAAGGTGGCCGTTAAAAGGTAATCTGCAATGGAATTACCTAGGTCAAGCCTACGCTTATGTGCGGGAACCTACAGAGGCTAGGGGGCAGCAACATTTAATTTTAGGTCAGGAATTGAAATTCCGAGAGCCTGTATGGCTAAAAAGCTGGAGAGGCGCGACTTGGTATTTCTTGAAAAAGCCTTCGCCCTATTGGCTGAGTGAGCTGAAGCCTTACTTGCCCCAGAAATATTATTTTTTGGACGAACAACCTGCTATCCAATTATAAAAAAAAGGCTGCCGGTGAGGGCAGCCTTTAAGAATTAGCTTGGCTTCTTTTCGTTACGTTTACGCTCGTTCGGGTCTAACCAAATTTTACGCATACGCAATGACTTAGGAGTGATTTCCAAGTATTCATCCTTTTGGATAAATTCCATACACTCTTCTAAGGAGAAGTTTAATTTAGGAGCAATTTTGGTATTCGAATCCGTACCTGAAGCACGCATATTCGTTAATTGCTTTGCAGCTTGAAGGTTCACTTCGATGTCGTTTTGGCGATTGTGCTCACCTACTACCATCCCAGTGTATACTTCTTCACCTGGATCGATGAAGAACACCCCTCTATCTTGTAATTTATCAATCGCGTAAGGAATCGCAGGACCTGTGTTCATCGAGATCAATGATCCGTTGATACGGCCTGGAATCGCTCCTTTGAATGGTTCGTAAGCGATGAAACGGTGAGCCATAATCGCCTCTCCGAAAGTCGCCGTCAATACTTTAGAACGCAAACCAATCAAACCACGTGATGGAATGTTGAATTCTAAGTGCTGTAAATCTCCCTTAGGTTCCATAATCAACAACTCACCTTTACCTTGAGTCGCTAATTCGATTACTTTACCTGCTACCTCTGCTGGAACGTCTACTACCAATGATTCAACTGGCTCTAAACGCTCACCGTTTTCTCCTTCTTTGAAGATAACCTGAGGCTGACCTACTTGCAGCTCATAACCTTCACGACGCATCGTTTCGATTAAGACTGACAAGTGAAGAATACCACGGCCGAATACTAAGAATTTATCTTCGCTTTCAGTCGTCAATACTTTCAAGGCTAAGTTTTTCTCCGTCTCTTTGAACAGACGATCACGGATGTGACGAGAGGTTACTAATTTACCTTCTTTTCCAAAGAATGGTGAATTATTAATCGTAAACAACATGTTCATCGTAGGCTCATCAATCGCGATACGCGCTAATGCCTCTGGATTCTCTGCATCAGCAACCGTGTCGCCAATTTCGAAATCTTCGATACCTGTGATCGCACAAATCTCGCCGCACTCTACTTTATCTACTTTTACTTTTCCTAGACCTTCAAATACTTGAAGTTCTTTGATACGCATTTTCTTCGTTGTGCCATCTGCCTTGCAAAGAGAAATTTGCATCCCTTCAGTCAAGGTTCCACGCTCTAAACGACCGATCGCGATACGACCTACGAATGAAGAGTAGTCTAATGAAGTGATCTGCATTTGTGGTGTTCCTTCTTGAACCTTAGAAGCTGGAATGTGCTCAATGATCGCGTCTAACAAAGGAATGATGTTATCCGTTGGTTGTTTCCAATCCGTACTCATCCAACCTTGCTTAGATGAACCGTAGATACAAGGGAAGTCTAATTGATCTTCAGTTGCTTCTAAGTTAAACATCAAGTCAAATACACTTTCGTGTACTTCGTCTGGACGGCAGTTTTCTTTATCTACTTTATTCACAATTACGATAGGCTTCAAACCTAAAGCAATCGCTTTTGATAATACGAAACGTGTTTGAGGCATAGGGCCTTCGAATGCATCCACTAATAAGATAACACCATCTGCCATACGTAGAACGCGTTCTACTTCACCGCCAAAGTCGGCGTGACCAGGTGTATCGATAATGTTGATTTTTACTCCATTGTAACGAACAGACAC
>CAJCBY010000254.1 GCA_903960725.1 uncultured Cytophagaceae bacterium
ATCTCTCTCCAATAGAAATATCCGGCAATTGCGCCGAATAGTCCACCTAAGATTTGCCAAAATTTACTTTGAATGAATTTCTTCATATTCAATTTCGTCTGATGAATGAGTAGTTTTATTTCGTGGGGCAGGGACACCACAACCTTGTGGGCCACAGCCTAAATTAAATAAGGCCATGCCTACTAGGACTGTGCCCATGATTCCGATAAGTACATTTGATGCACGAATGGCTTCTACAAGCGCATATCCACCTATGACTAGGCGGATAATGCGCATGAAACCCCAATTTTGTGTTAGGCTAGCTAGCATATTAGTTTTGGTGAATTAACATATCGTGTAACCCCCCACCATTATACACTTCAGAAATGCCAGCTTGTTTTAATAAGTTCATGGCCATACCAGAACGATTTCCGCTTCTGCAGTATACAACAATCGGTCCATTCATTACTTTGAAATCATCTAAGCGTAAAGGAACAATTCCTAAAGGAATATTGATAGCGCCTTTATAGTGGCCACCAGCAAATTCACCTGTCTCTCTTACATCTACGACCGTAGTCGAAGGATTAGCTAATAACTCTTCCATGCTTACAAAAGGGTTGAAGGACAAACAAAATCAGATACTTGGAACTTTTCTGATTCCTTAATTGCTTTAAAGCCACCATTGATATCAATTAAGTTGTCATATCCACGAGCTCTTAAGGTAGAATTGAAAATCATAGAACGGTAGCCCCCTGCACAGTGTACGAAGTAGGTCTTGTTTTTATCAATTTTCAACATGCTGTCATTGATGAAATCTAATGGAGCATTTTCCGCATCAATTACGTGTTCAGATAAGTATTCTGAATTTTTACGTACGTCGATGATTTCACCTTCGCCTGCTTGAATTCGTTTAAAAGCTTCTGCTGGTTCAATAGATTCGATTTGATCAAACTCTTTTCCTGAAGCTTTCCAAGAGGCAAAACCACCTTTTAAGTAACCGATGGTAAAGTCATAACCAACACGAGCTAAACGGGTGATTACTTCCTCTTCGCGACCTTCATCCGTCACTAATAAGATTTCTTGCTTAATGTCTGGAATCATCGCACCCACCCATGGAGCAAAAGATCCATCGATACCGATGTTGATCGAGTTAGGGACAAATCCTGCGGCAAAAGTTTGAGGATCACGTGTATCTAAGATCAACGCGCTCGTTTCGTTAGCTGCTGCTTCAAATCCTTCTGGACTTAAGGCATGCTGGCCACGCTCTAATACTTTGTCAATTGAATCATATCCTTGAATGTTCATTAAAACGTTCAGTGGGAAGTAAGCTGGAGGAGCTACTAAGCCTGTTAAAACCTCTTTAGTGAATGATTCTTTTGTCAAAGCAGGATTCAATGCATAGTTGGTTTTCTTCTGGTTTCCCAACGTATCCGTGGTCTCTTTGCTCATGTTTTTACCGCAAGCAGAACCAGCACCGTGTGCAGGATATACGATGATATCGTCTGCTAAAGGCATGATTTTGTTACGTAAAGAATCGAATAAATGACCAGCTAAGATTTCTTGTGTCAAGTCAGCCTTTACTTTTTGTGCTAGGTCTGG
>CAJCBY010000255.1 GCA_903960725.1 uncultured Cytophagaceae bacterium
CAAAGAATTTATTTACTACAAACCGAATGAGGCCTTTGTCTTACAAATGGCAACCGTTTTGCGGGCTAATAACTATGAGATAAAGCCGGTACTTAAATTCATGTTAAGCTCGGATGAATTTTACAAGGCCAGCTACCAAGGCAGTAAAATCAAAAGCCCGGTTGAACTACTGATAGGGGCTAATAAGCTCCTTGAGCTGCCTTCTCCGGACTACGTTAACATGTACGAACTTACTAGAATACTCCAAATGCAGTTGTTTCAGCCGCCCGATGTCGCGGGTTGGCCAGGCCAGCGAGAGTGGATTTCTTCTACGACCTATTCCTATCGGGGTGGTTATACCGATTCATTGCTTTCCGGAAAGCGGTATAATGGCGTAAATGTCACAGGTAAATTAGTGCCGGTGGCCTATGCCCAAACCTTTATGAACTCCGAAAAAGCGGTTGAATTTGTAGATGATGTTTTGGCCTTGTTTTTGCAATTTCCGGTTACCGCGAAGAAGAAAGCTTTTCTTTTAGAAACCTTATTAGGTGGGACCATCGTAAAGAACTGGTCTACCTACACGCCTGGCGCGAGTACGAGTTTGCAACTGTTTTTTAGAGCAGTGATGCGTTTACCTGAATTTCAACTGTGTTAACATGAAGAAGGAACTGAGCCGGTCTGAATTTTTGCGACAAATGGCACTTCTTTCGGGAGGTGTGGGACTGGGTATTTCCGGAATTCCAGGCCAGGCCTATGCGACGATTCCTGCCGGTGTACTAACCTCTGTTCCAGAAGGAAATGTGGTCGTTATCATTCAGTTAGTGGGGGGTAACGATGGATTAAATACCGTGATTCCAGCGGAGAATGATCAGTATTTTGCCAAAAGACCAGATATCGCCATCAAAAAAGAGAATGCGCTTGCCTTAAAAAATGGCATGTATTTGCATCCTTCCATGTCAGGAATTAAATCTTTGTACGATCAAGGCAACGTAGCTATCGTCCAAAGCGTAGGTTACGCAAACCCGAATCGTTCCCACTTCCGTGCGACTGATATTTGGAATACCGGATCAGATGCGAATGTGGTGTGGGAAGAGGGTTGGGCTGCTCGTTTTTTGGCAGAAAAATACCCAACCTATCCGATCGGTATGCCATCCCAACCGATGGCGATTCAACTAGGTTCGGTCGAATCACTCCTGTTTCAATCCGATATAGGTCGATTCGGAACCGTTTTTGAAGACCCTAATCTATTCTATCAACTCGTTTCAGGGACCCTTGCTGATGATGAAATTCCGCCTGCTACCTTAGCCGGCGATGAATTAGCGTTCTTAAAACAAGTTTCCGCTACCTCGATTCAATATTCCACTGTCATCCGTGATGGGGCCTTACGGGGTAAAAATTCAGTCACTTATCCGACCACAAACCTGGGCAAGCAACTGGGTATTGTCGCTAAACTTATTTCGGGTGGACTCGAAACGCCGGTCTACCTCTGTACCATAGGTGGATTTGATACCCATGCGAATCAATTAACGCAGCATTCAAATCTCTGGAAACAGATATCAGATGCCGTGGCGATCTTCCAAAAAGACTTGAAAAATCAAAACAAAGGGAAGCAAGTTACCTTAATGACTTTTTCCGAATTCGGTCGCCGAGTAAACCAAAACGGCACTGCGGGAACGGATCACGGAACGGCTGCTCCCTTGTTTGTGATAGGCGATACGGTTCGCGGAGGCTTAATAGGGGATAACCCGAATTTAGTCAATCTAGATGCGAATGGCGACATAAAGGCTAATTTCGATTACCGACAAGTCTACTCCACCGTATTATCCGATCATTTAGGCCTATCTACCACGAGCACGGCGGGAATTTTCAAAAAATCGTTTGATCGCTTACCTATCTTCTTGAAATCACCACTCATGGCTGAGCCTGGTGTTAAAGTTGTCCTACTTGATCCGGCGCCTAATCCAGCGGCCGGTCAAGTTCGTATTCAATTCGCTGTGTTTGAGTCGATGCAGGTTGATCTTGCTTTATTTGATATGCAAGGCCAAAAAATAGGCTCCATTTTTGCTGGAAAGCTGGAGACAGGTACGTTCACCCAATCATATGATATAGCTCAATTCCCGAATGGATCTTACCTACTTAGTTTAGCCACATCTACCGGAGCAAGAATTACCAAGCGATTAATCATAGTAAATTAGAATCAGATCCTTATCTTTGTAGATTGATGAAAAAGAACTTCTATATATTGCTTTTCTGTACGTTGTTTAGCTTGTCTGCAAGTGCACAACGCTGGTCCTATGGCGCTGGCCTAGGTGGTTCACTTTACCATGGTACTTTGGCAAATTGGCATATACTACCTAATGATAAAGAGTTAGAAATGACTCGTCCTGCCTTAAATCTACAAGTGCGTTATCAAAACAATCCCACATTTGCCTACCGAATACAAACGGTTATGACCGATTTACGTGGAGGCTCAGGCAAACGTGTTTCCCCGGTGACGGTGGCATTGCCCGTGTCTCAATTTGCAACGTCTATTTTTGGGATAGATGCGTTAGTGGAATACAATTTCTTAAACTACCAAAACTCCGTTCGACGGGTAAACAACTGGACGCCTTATTTCTATTTAGGCGCTTCGACCGTTTTTTCCAAAGTGTCAGGTACGCAAAATGGAGTGGGTTATAAAACGGATACGAAAATGAATTATGCTTTGCCTTTTGGGGTAGGTGTAAAATACCAAGTTTCTCCTAGCTGGGGTATTCAGTGGGACTTTGGAACTCGAAAAACGTTTACAGATGCATTAGATCGTCCTGTAATGGACGGCGGGGAATCCAGATTTAATATCGCTAATGGAGACCAATTCTTGAATTCTTCCATTACCATTACCTACACTATTCAATCTGTTTTCTGCCCTACCTATTAACAAGTTTTAATTGGAAAGGGTGGCCATTATGACTACATTTGCCCCTTATTGATTGAAAATCCCGCATTAAAATTGAAAGAGTTAATTGACCTACGTAATGTTCCTGTTCACATCGCCATCATTATGGATGGTAATGGAAGATGGGCTAAGCAGCAAGGGATAATGGATCGAGTTTTTGGACACAGATCCGCTTTAAAGGCCGTACGGGAGTCTATTGAGGGTTGTGGCGAATTAGGAGTAAAGTATTTGACTTTGTACGCCTTTTCTACCGAGAATTGGAATCGGCCTAAGGCAGAGGTTACAGCATTAATGAGTCTATTAGTCAGTGCGATTAAGGATGAATTGCCTGGAATGATCGAGAAAGATATTCGCCTGAAAGCGATAGGGGATTTAAGTAAATTACCTGCTTCATCTCGTGCAGAATTAGAAAAAGCCATGGAGATAACGGCAAAAAATAAGGGTTTAACCCTGAATTTAGCGCTGTCTTATTCTGGGAAATGGGATTTAGTACAAGCGACTCAACAGATTGCGGAGAAAGTAAAAAATGGCGAGTTAAACGCAGAATCAATAGATTCACAAACCATACAGTCCCATTTGGCTACGGCAGAGATGCCTGATCCGGATTTGATGATAAGAACAGGTGGAGATCACCGAATTAGTAATTTTATGCTGTGGCAATTAGCCTATGCAGAACTGTATATTTTTGAAGATTTATTTTGGCCTGATTTTAGAAAAGAACATCTAAATGAAGCGATTATAGACTTTCAGATGCGGGAAAGACGTTTTGGAAAGATAAGTGAACAATTAAATTAAGGGCTGAGGCCCCCGTATGAAAAAATCAATTGCTATCAAATTATTGAATATTCGCTCCTTGTTTTTAGGGCTATTCGCTTTTATACTAGGACTTAATGTGGCCTCTGCCCAAATTTTGGGAGGGACACGTTCCTTAAGCTCCGCTCTAGAAGAAACTACTTTTTCTTACGCAGATCCTAAAGAATATAGCATTGCAGATATCCAAGTTACCGGTTCTCAATTCTACGATGGTACATCCATGATTAATATCTCAGGTCTACAAATTGGGGATAGAATTAAGGTCCCTGGAGACGCGATAGGTGCTGCGATTCGTAAGATTATGAATCAAGGTATTTTAGATGAGGTATTGATTTATGCGAATAAAGTCGAAGAGGGAAAAATTTGGTTAACGATTGAATTAAAAGAGCGGCCACGTTTATTATCCATTCAATATACCGGCCTTAGAAAAGGGGAGCAGGAAGCATTAAGTGATAAAATGAAGACCTACAAGGGTAAGATTATCACCGAGACGCTTCGTAAAAACTTAGAATTAACGATTCGAAGATACTTCCAAGAAAAAGGTCGTTTAAACGCGAAGACGAAGTCGATCATCAAGCCGGATACCGTGCGTGGAAACAACGCTGTCTTACAAGTAATAGTCGACAAAGGAGAAAAGGTAAAAGTGAATAAAATCATTCTTAACGGGATCGATGAGAGTCAACGCTCACTGATTTTACGTAAGATAAAGAATACCAAACAGCAGCGTTTTGGCCGTATTTTCAAGCCCTCTAAATTTGTTCCTAAAAAGTGGGATGAAGACAAGGGGAAGCTTCTAGAGGCCATGAATAAATTAGGTTACCGCGATTTTCAATTGAAGTCTGATTCAATTGGTAATGTAAACAACGAGGCGATTAACCTGGTGTTGAACATAGAGCAAGGTCGCAAATACTACTACAGAAGCATCCGATTTGAAGGAAATTTTATCTATCCCGATTCCTTATTGCGTGATGTGCTAGGGGTGAAGAAGGGCGATGTCTACAATACAGAGGAATTAGATAAAAAAATGAATTCAAATCCGGGGGAGGATTTAAGTTCAGTTTACATGGATAACGGTTATTTGTATTACCGGGCAGATCCGATAGAAACGGCGATTGAAGGCGATTCGATCGACTTAACTATCCGCATCTCGGAAGGAAAGCAAGCCACCATTAACAAGGTGACGTTAAATGGAAATACGAAAACGTCGGATCACGTGGTTATGCGGGAGATTCGTACGTTGCCTGGCCAGAAATTCAATAAATCTGCCATCATTCGTACGGTGCGTGAACTTTCAACGATTGGTTATTTTAACCCCGAGAAAATCAGCCCGAATCCAGTTCCACGTCCAGATGGAACGGTTGATATCGAGTACAACGTAGAGGAAAAAGCCTCCGATCAAATCGAGCTTTCCGGTGGTTGGGGTGGCTTTATAGGCTTCGTAGGAACCTTAGGGGTCGTCTTTAATAACTTCTCGGCTAAAAATATCTTAAATACGAAAGCATATCGTCCGTTGCCTGCAGGTGATGGCCAAAAATTAGCCATTCGTTTTCAAGCAAATGGTGCTTCCTTCCAAAACTACAGTCTCACCTTTACCGAACCTTGGTTAGGTGGCAAGAAGCCGAATTCATTTTCTATTGCGTTGAATAGCAGTATTTCTTATCCTTACAAATTCAGACAACCTGGCTTTAACCAATTTGGTGGCGGTGGATTAGGTGGCGGCGGCTTTGGCGGTGGTGGATTTGGTGGTTTCGGCGGAGGCTTGGGTGGCTTTGGTGGTGGCTTAGGTGGTTTTGGCGGTTTGAATTCATTCTCCGTTCCTGATTCACTGGTGGATGCTCACTTTAACGTAACTAGCTTATCGTTAAGTTTAGGAAAAAGATTAAAATGGCCTGATGATTATTTCTCTTTAAGTCATTCACTAGCTTTCTCTCGTTTTGATGTGGATAGATACATGACTTGGGCTTACCCTCAAGGTATTTCAACTTCTATCACGTTCATGACTAACTTGTCGCGAAATAGTATTGATAATCCTACATTCCCGCGTTCTGGATCTAGCTTCTCCTTATCAGGAACGCTGACTCCTCCGTTCACCTTGCTCGGGCTGAATAAGGACAATCTATTGATTGAATACCATAAATGGATGATGGATGCCAGTTGGTTTAGTCCGCTAGTAGGGAAATTGATTTTGCATACGCGTGCCCACCTCGGATTCTTAGGGTCTTACGGAGGTAAAGAAACAACGCGTTTTGAGCGCTTTGATTTAGGGGGCTCTGGTATGGTGCAAGGTTTCTCCTTCAACCGTGATATCGTCGGTTTAAGAGGCTATAAGGACCGCGTCATCGGACCATCGGGACAATATGGTAATGGAGGTGTGGCATACAACAAGTTTGTTATGGAAGTTCGTTATCCTGTCTCCTTGAATCCATCTGCCACGATCTTTATTTTAGGCTTTGCCGAAGGCGGAAATAACTTCTCTTCATTGAAAGAATACAGTCCGTTTAACTTGTATAAATCAGCTGGATTTGGTGCACGTATCTTCATGCCTGCCTTTGGTATGATTGGTATAGATTACGGTATGGGCTTTGATAAGCCTCGTCCGGGAGATTCTGATTTTGGCCGCCAAGCCTTTACCTTCTCGATTGGACAACAACTTAGATAACAACCATGCGCTTGTTGCTGACATTTCTGGGGATTCTCGTTTGTGTAAGCACTTCATTTGCGCAGAAGTTCGGTTATGTGGATACCGAATTCATAACCTCTAAGATGCCAGAGTATGCTAAAGTGCAGCAGCAAATAGACCAAAATACCAAGACTTGGTTAACCGAAGTCGAAAAGAAGAAGGAGGAGTTAGAGAAGTTAGAAAAGCAATTTAAGCTAGAGGAACTCTTGTTAACAGAGGATTTGAAACAGCAACGTTTAGCGGCTATTCAAACAAAGAGTAAAGAAGCAAAGGCTTTTGAGAATCAAGTTTTTGGGGCTGAAGGGGAGTTATTTAAGTTGAAGCAAGCCGCTTATAAATCTATTTTGGACCAAATTTCGAAAGCGATAGAAAAGGTAGTGCGCGCGAAACGATTGGATTTCATCTTCGATAAGGCAAATGATGGATTAGTTTTATTGTATACAAATCCGATTCATGATTATTCAGACTACGTTTTAGAGGAGTTAGGCCTCGAGTTAGATCCTAATTTGGTAGAAAAAGCAAAGAAAGAGGAGGTACAAGAGCCAAAAAGTCCTAAAAAGAATTAATTTTACCCTATAATTGTACAGAGAACACAAACAAATTATTAATACACATGAAAAATAAGTTTATTTTGGCCGCAGGCCTACTTTTCGGATTAGCTGCGTTGCCTGCAACGGCTCAAGTAAAAATCGGATTCATCTACCAAGAGAAAATCTATAGCCAAATGCCAGAGGCTAAGCAAGTAGAGGAAGATTTGAAAAACACAGAGAAGCAATACCAAACATTGATTCAAGGAAAAATCAAAGATTTCCAAGATAAAGCAGCGGTGTACGAGAAGTTACCAGCTAACACTTCTGATATCATCAAACAAGACAAAGAAAAGGAATTACAAAACTTACAAACTTCGATTCAAGAGTTCCAGCAAAACGCGCAAACTTCGATTCAAAAGAAGCAAGCTCAATTATTGCAACCTATCGTTAAGAAGATTGAAGAAAACATGCACGCTGTAGCGAACGAGAATGCTTATACATTCGTGTTTAACAACTACGAGCCAGGAACAGGTGCTAATCCTGTACTATTACACTTCCCTGCGGAGGCTGATATCTCAGACTTAGTTTTGAAGAAAATGGGAATTACACCACGTCCAGCAGGTGCTCCAGCACAGACTGAGTTGAA
>CAJCBY010000256.1 GCA_903960725.1 uncultured Cytophagaceae bacterium
AGATCGAAGGCCTTTCACCTGTGATCTCCATCGAACAAAAGACCACCTCTAAAAACCCGCGTTCTACGGTAGGCACAACAACAGAAATCTATGATTTCTTGCGTCTTCTCTATGCCCGTGCCGGGGAGGCATTCTCCTACCTTTCGGGAGAGAAAATGGTCAAGCAATCCGTCGATCAAATTATCGAGACCTTGTTAACCCAATTCAATAAAGGCAAAGTCGTTTTACTCGCGCCCGTAGTCAAAGGCCGTAAAGGACATTACCGTGAGTTGTTTGTGCAGATTGCAAAGTGGGGGTATACTAAGGTGCGCATTGATGGGGAGATATTGGACATCGAACCCAAGATGCAGGTCGATCGTTTTAAAGTACACAATATCGAAATAGTGGTTGATCGTTTAGTGGTAGCAGAGGACGAACGTTTGCGTTTATCCCAGAGCTTACAAACGGCGATGAACCAAGGCAAAGGACAAGTGTATGTCCTGGATGCTAAGAATAAATTACATTACTTCTCTCAGACCTTAATGGATCCGGCGACTGGTTTGTCTTATGACGAACCCGCACCGAATACTTTTTCATTCAACAGTCCTTATGGCGCATGCCCTTGTTGCAATGGCTTAGGGGTAGTAGAGGAAATTACAGAGGACTCCGTTATACCAGATCGCTCTTTGAGTATCATACGCGGTGCGATTGCGCCGATCGGGGAATACCGGGAGCTTTGGATATTCAAGCAACTAGAGGTGCTCTTAAAGCCTTTTAAGGTAGGCCTTTCTACTCCTATCGCGAAGTTCCCGGCGGAGGCCGTGGAATTGATGTTATATGGTTCAGATGCGCCGGTAGCGGTGCCGTCAAAGAAATACGAAGGAACCGAATGGAATACAAAATACGATGGTATCGTAAACTTTCTGAAACGCCAACAAGAGTCGGGTTCTGAAAAGACCCAGGACTGGTTAAAGGATTTCATGATTATCAAGAAATGCCCAGATTGCGACGGCTATCGCTTGAAGAAAGAATCCTTGCACTTCCGTATCGCGGATAAACACATCGGGCAATTAGCCCAAATGGATATCACCGAGCTTGAGGCCTGGTTCTCTGACGTGGAAACACGGATGAGCGATCGACAGCAGCAGATCGGAGTGGAGGTATTAAAGGAGGTCAGAAAACGGGTGGGCTTTTTAACTCAAATTGGATTGACCTATTTGACACTGGATCGACCAATGAAAAGTCTGTCGGGTGGAGAGGCGCAGCGGATTCGGTTGGCGACCCAGATAGGAACGCAACTCGTGGGTGTTTTGTACATCATGGACGAACCGAGTATCGGTTTGCACCAGCGCGATAATGAGAAATTAATTCAAGCCTTAAAAGATTTAAGGGACTTAGGTAATTCGGTGCTAGTAGTGGAACACGACAAGGATATGATGCTGGAGTCAGATTATATTTTGGACATCGGTCCTGGGGCGGGGCGCCATGGAGGAAATGTGGTGGGTTCAGGTACACCAGCTGAGTTTTTGAAATTGAAGACGCCTACCGCGGCCTATTTGAATGGGGCTTTAGAGATTGCTATTCCATCTGTTCGACGGAAAGGCAATGGCTTGAGCATCGAATTGAAGGGGGCGACCGGAAATAATTTGAAGAATGTATCGGTGAAATTGCCCTTGGGTACTTTGACAGTGGTGACGGGAGTTTCTGGGTCGGGCAAGTCGACCCTGATTCACGATACTTTGGTATTGAAATTGAAGCAGCATTTCGATCGCACGAAGCGGGATGCCATGCCACACAAAGCGATTACGGGTTTAGAAAATATTGATAAAGTAATCGAGGTGGACCAAAGTCCCATCGGCCGAACGCCTCGTTCTAATCCTGCCACGTATACGAATATGTACAGCGACATTCGTACGCTGTATTGCGAATTGCCAGAATCGAAGATTCGGGGATACAAGGCGGGACGATTTAGTTTTAATGTGAAAGGTGGCCGTTGTGAAGGTTGTGAGGGAGCGGGTCGCAAGAAGATCGAGATGGAGTTCTTGCCGGATGTGTTAGTGGAATGTGAAACATGCAAAGGGAAACGATTTAACCGGGAGACCTTGGAAGTTCGATTCAAAGGGAAATCAATTTCGGATGTGCTGGATATGACGGTGGAACAAGCGTTGGAATTCTTCGAAAACCAACCGCGTATTTTCCGCCGTGTGCAGACTTTGGCAGAAGTAGGCCTAGGCTATATTACCTTAGGACAACACGCAACCACCCTTTCAGGTGGAGAAGCGCAACGAGTTAAATTAGCAGAAGAACTATCGAAAAAGGATACCGGTAAGACGCTTTATGTCTTAGATGAGCCTACCACTGGATTGCACTTTCAAGATGTGCGCCTGTTATTAGATGTGTTACAGAAGTTAGTTGATAAAGGGAACACGGTTCTGATTATTGAACATAATATGGACGTGATCAAGGTCGCCGATTATATAATCGATATGGGGCCTGAAGGCGGAAACGCTGGGGGTCAATTGCTGGCTAGTGGAACTCCGGAGCAGATTGCTAAAGAGAAAAATAGTCACACGGGACGCTTTTTGAAAAAGGAATTATCGTAGTTTTATTTTACATTTATGTAAATTCTACATCAACGATGAACTATTTGCCTCAATTGCTATTTATCGCCCTTCTGGGAGGTATGGCTTACCTCATTTTTCAGCGATTTTCGCTTATAATTCAAACGATTCGTTTAGCCCGACCAGTAGAATTGTCGGATCAACCAGCTGAACGTTTTAAACGAATGGCTCTTTTGGCATTCGGCCAAAAGAAGATGTTTACTAAGCCCCTAGTTGGCTTTTTCCACGTCCTACTTTACATCGGATTTGTCTTAATCAATATCGAGGTGCTAGAAATAGTATTGGATGGTATTTTAGGAACGCACCGTCTTTTTGCTCCATTCTTAGGGAAATTCTACACCGGTTTAATGAACTTTTTCGAGCTCTTAGCTGGGGGTGTTTTTGTGGCTTGTTTGTTCTTTTTTCTTCGCCGTGGGGTGTTTCGTACCGCTCGTTTGCAAGCGGCTAATCATACAGAATTAAAAGGTTTTCCAGTAAAGGATGCCTACCAAATTTTACTTATTGAGGTCGTTTTGATGGTAGCCTTGTGGGTGATGAATGGAACAGATGCGGTTTTACAATCTAGAGGTGTGGAACATTACCAGTCGGTGGGTTCTTTCCTTATCTCGGGTCAATTGATGGGCCTTTTCGAGCCGCTTTCTACGTCTGCTTTGATCGTGCTTGAACGGGCTGCCTGGTGGTTTCACATCATCGGGATTTTGTCTTTTGCTTTGTACGTTACTTATTCAAAACATTTGCACATCTTTTTTGCCTTTCCGTCCGCGTATTTCTCCAGTCTAGAATCCTCTGCGAAGATGTCTGCTATGCCAGCGGTGACGCACGAGGTGAAGTTGATGTTAGGTCAACCCGTGGAAGAGCAGCCTGAATCGAATGCGAAGTTTGGTGCCAAAGACGTAATGGATTTAACCTGGAAGAATGCCTTAGATGCCTACTCGTGTACGGAGTGTGGCCGTTGCACCGAGCAATGTCCAGCAAATCAAACGGGTCGCGCCCTTTCTCCAAGAAAGATTATGATGGATACTCGCGATCGATTAGAAGAAGTAGGCGGTATTTTGAAGGCAAATAAAGGGACTTTCGTAGAAGATGGAAAATCATTGTTTGACCGAATTTCTGCTGAGGAATTGCGTGCCTGTACGTCTTGTCAGGCTTGCGTAGAGGCTTGTCC
>CAJCBY010000257.1 GCA_903960725.1 uncultured Cytophagaceae bacterium
CCGATCTGGGTTCGGTTGATTTTATTAGTGTTGCTTAGTGCGAGTTTCCCTTTGTTTCATGTCGGAAATATTGTTTTCTGGGCTTATATCATTCTTTGGGCTGCAATTCCTGGTGAAATGAATCCGGATGATGATAAGTCGTATCGCAAGTTTTACCGCGATCCTGAGAAAAAAGTGATCGGTGGTGTGATGGCTGGTATTGCCGCTTACACGGGTTGGGATGTAGGATTATTGCGCGTTCTAGCAGTTTTGTCGGTGGGATTGTTTGGTTCAGGGGTCTTTGCTTACCTCGTTATTTTAGTCATTACACCAGAGGCTAAGACGATGAAGGATAAAATGGAGATGACGGGTGAGCCGATCACGTTGGAAAATATCGAAAACAATATTAAGAAAAGTATTCAGCCGAATGAAACGGAAGAAAATGGCTTGACGAAAGTATTGTTATTTCCTTTCCGCATTTTCGCCACCGTGTTCTCTGCCTTGAAAGGGCCATTGAACATAATTAGATGGATCATTCAAATCTTTTTAGGAATCATATTGTCGATTTTAGGTATGGCATTTATTATCGCTTTGGTCGCTTTATGTACGGTTGGATTTACGGGAATTGATCAAGGGCAGCTTGTCCATATGGGTCCATTGCCACTTTATCTAATCGCGAAAGATCTTCCATTCTGGACAGTTCCGGCTTTGGTTTTGGCTTTATTACCTCTATTTGTTTCGATCGCCATCGCAGGAGTTTCGTTATTAGCTAATCGTAAGTTTTACAACAAGACCTATAAGATTGTTTCGACTACTATGGTGATTGTAGGGTGGATTGGGTTATTTGCAGCCGTTCCTTTTGTGGGGCGTAATTTCCAGCGTACAGCATCCTACAATGAGGTGAAAGATATCGCTGTTTCAGATTCTACAACTTATGTTTTAGATATTGACAAAAAAGATAACGAGACGATCTGGCAAATGATGCTGGGGGAGAAAGTAGAGCAATTTACGTTTGACTTTGAAGAGGAGGAGGATAACTTCGATTTTAATGAGGAACGCTTTAATCGTACTAACATTGAGATCGAGGGATATGATGGGAAGACAATTCAAGTAATTACCTATGCTAAATCACAAGGTTTGTCACGTAAAGAAGCAGAGGCTAATGCCAAAATGATTCAGTACAATTACCTCCAAAAAGGCAAGGACTTACGTTTTGACACGCACTTTAGTCTAAAAAACTCACCATTCCGAGCACAACGACTAAAGGTTAAAATCATGATCCCGTATGGCAAATCGTTTAGCATGACGCGTGATTTTGCTTTATATATGGATAATGTGTTGGAATCAGGTTATTTTCATGAAGAGGGACAAGAGTTATTCACCGGTTCGCTTTGGAGCTTCTCTGCAGATAAGGGTTTAGTTTGTTTAAATAGAACTCCTCACAAGGATGAGGAATCTAAGAATGAGGATTTTTCAGATGATAAGGTAGGTTTTACAATCACGAAAGACCTAATTAATTTCAGCTCAATTTCTGGTTTGAATACGGAGTCTTCTCAAATTAAAATTATAAGAGGCGACCTTCCTAAGATTACCTACCGAGTAAATGAAGCGCTTGAGAGTTCGGTTCGGGTGGAAAATAAGGTGTTAATCTTTGAAAAGATTCAGCCTGGAATCCAAGTAGAGATTGTCGTTCCAGAATTGACTAATGTAGAATTAGGGGGAAGCGCAAGCACAGAAATAGTGGGTTTTACACCGGGTACGTTCGATGTGATTTTACGTGGTTTTCACAGCCTTACTTTGAAGGGTAGTGGTGCTCAGCTAAATGCGGCCATATTTGATTCAGCAGAATTATTGGCGACAGAATTCTCCGTCGAAAAAGCTTTTGTCTCCCTTGATAAATATGCCAAAGTAGAGCTAAATGCCTCTAAATTAGTTCAAGGGAAAAAATTCGATAGCTCTAAATTTTCAAATAAATCGAGCAGTGGAGTAAATTATAAATGGAGTGTACTAAAATAACATGCAACCTTTTTTACAAGGAAAGCATCTTGCAACAAATTTTTAAACTTATGAAAAAAATCTTGTCTTTATTCGCCGCCTTTTTAGTCACATTTAGTGTTTTCGCAGATCCTGCCGTCGTTACTAAAAAATTCAAAGTCGCTAATTTCAAATCTGTTGAAATAGGAAGTGCTTTCGAAATTCATGTTCACAAAGGAAATGTATATTCTGTTTCCATTACCGGACGTGAAAAAGATTTTGAAGATTTAGAGGTAACGTCCTCCGGTGGTAAATTAGAAATCGAATATGAGTCTACTTGGAATTGGGGTTGGAATAATAGTCGTTCTAAAATGGTTGTCAATATTACCCTTCCTCGATTAGAAAGTGGAGAATTCACCGGAGCTTGTAAGGTTGACTTAAGAGGTTTTTCGGATGAGGAAGAAATGAATTTAAGTTTCTCTGGAGCGGCTAAAGGACTAGCTGAAGGCTTAAGGGCTGATAAACTGAAAATTGAGTTAAGTGGAGCGTCAGACTTTAAGATGAGTGGCCAATCCGAGTACTTGAAGGTCGATGCTTCTGGAGCTAGTAATTTAAAAGCATTGGAATTTTTGTCTCGTAATGTGGATGTGGAAGCTTCAGGTGCGAGCAGCGCTCAAGTACACGTTCAAAAAACCTTACAAGTCGATGCCTCCGGTGCGTCCCATGTGAAATACAAAGGAAGTCCGTTGATCAAGAAAGATCTTTCTGGCGCAGCATCACTTCACCAGGTTAATTAAATAGTTTTTCGCCTGCCTCGATGCGAATCGGGAGGGTGTTTTCTGCGGGAGGAATAGGACAGGCAAAATCTTCATTGTAAGCACAAAAAGGATTGTATGCGAGATTAAAGTCCACCCGTAATTGATTGTTTTTCGCATTTTTTAGGGGTAAATCTAGATAGCGTCCGCCTCCATAGGTTTCTGTGGGGGCGGTTTTGTCTTTAAACGGTAGGAAGAAGTCGCCGTTCTCTCGTTGGTATATGGTTAAAGCGATGGTGAAACTTTGAAGTTCCCCTTTGATTTTTCCGAATAAAATCAATTTCTCCGTTGTGCCATCGGTCATTTTTATATCGACAGTTTCCGCTTTTTCGGCTTTTTCTAACGCAAAGTCTACGATGTAATCCTTGTTAAAGGAATAGTAATTTAGGCCCTTGAAGGAGGCTTTATCCTTTAATGGGGATTCCTCTCCCTCCTTAAAGGCAGCATCTTTATCCTTGCGAATTTTCAACACATCTGATCCTGTTTCTACTACCAGTTTTGTCGTGGGAATGCTAAAATAGGCCAGGATGGCGATGATGGGTAACAGAAAGAGAAGCCATTTATTGAATTTCATCGGAATGGGTGTAATTTTGAAATCGTAAAATTAGCAAATTATTCAGATGTTTACAGGAATTGTGGAGGCGATGGGATCGCTGGTAAGGAAAGAAGCAAAAGGAACGAATGTAGAATTTTGGTTCACATCACCCTTTACCCAGGAATTAAAAGTGGATCAGTCGCTCGCGCACAATGGCGTTTGTTTGACTGTCGTGGAGATTGACGGGGATCAATACCGAGTGACGGCTATTGATGAGACCTTACAGAAGACGAATATGGGCGATGTTGCGATAGGCCAAAAAGTAAACCTTGAACGATGCATGGCTGCGAATGCTCGCTTCGATGGGCATATTGTACAAGGACACGTGGATTTGACCGGTGTTTGTACGGAAATCAAAGATCAACAAGGCAGCTGGGAATACCGTTTTTCTTATCCCGCTAGTAGCGGCCACGTGACCGTAGAAAAGGGTTCGATTTGTGTGAATGGCACTAGCTTAACAGTGGTGGATTCACAGGATGATTCCTTTACGGTTTGTATTATACCATATACCTACGAACACACCGTTTTTCATCAACTACGTCTAGGCGATCGGGTGAACTTAGAATTCGATATTCTGGGTAAGTATATTAAGAAATTAATGCAGCGATAGCCTTGTTCACTTTTTCAAAGCCAAAACGTTTCCAAGCAATCGCTTTTTGGTCTTGAATTTCTGATAAGCCTAAATTACCAATACTCCCTAAATGCGAGTGATTTATTTCGCGCGCGCTGCCATCGAAGGCACCGTCCTCAATCTTTTTACCCACGATTTGGTAGGCCTCTCGGAAGGGAACTCCCTGTACCACTAATTTATTGACCTCCTCTACAGAGAACAATAGGTTGTATTTCGGATCAGCTAACAGGTTTTTCTTCACTTGCATATGGCTGACCATATAGTGCGTAATTTCTAAACCGTCTAAAATTTCCTCAATCGCTGGCATCAATAATTCCTTAGTTAATTGGAATTCGCGGTGATATCCTGACGGCAAGTTGCTTGTTAAGAGCTGCAATTGGTTAGGTAATGCCTTTAATTTGTTGGCTTTCCCCCGCAATAATTCCGCGACATCAGGATTCTTTTTATGTGGCATAATGGAACTTCCCGTCGTCAATGAACTGGGTAGTTCGATGAATCCGAAGTTTTGGGAATTGTATAAACACACATCCATCGCTAATTTGCTTAGCGTCGTGGCGATCTGAGCGATGGCGGTTAAGACATATAATTCGGTCTTTCCGCGTGATAATTGTGCATTTATCACATTTACGTGCGGCGATTCGAAGCCTAATAATTCCGTGGTATATTTTCTGTCCAAAGGAAAGGACGATCCATATCCCGCGCCAGAACCCAATGGATTCTTGTTCGCTAAACGGAAAGCCGCCTCAAGTAATTCAATATCTTCTACCAGGCTTTCTGCATAGGCGCCGAACCAAAGTCCAAATGACGAGGGCATCGCAATCTGCAAATGCGTGTAACCAGGTAATAAATCGTTTTTATGGGCTTCGCTTTTGGCGATTAATAAATCAAACAAACGCTCCACCGCGTCGGCGATGTGTTGGATTTCAGCCCGCATGAACAATTTTAAATCCACTAGAACCTGGTCGTTTCTCGAACGGCCCGCGTGAATTTTCTTACCTTGATCGCCTAATTTCTGCGTTAATAAGTACTCGATTTGAGAATGAACATCCTCCATCCCGTCTTCTATGGTGAAATCACCGGCTTCGATTTGGGCATAAATAGCTTTTAATTCAGTAAACAAAGGGCCTAATTCGTCCGCACCTAGCAAACCTACTTTCTCTAACATGGTGATATGAGCCAGGGAACCCAGCACATCATAGCGCGCTAATTGCAAGTCGTACACAGGGTCGTTCCCGATCGTGAATTTCTCGATTTTAGCGTCTGTCGTCTGATTTTCTTTTTGCCAAAGTTTTGCCACGGTATTAAATGCTTAGTTGGAGTAGTAATTTCTGATAAGTTTGGATGCCCTGTTTCAGTTCATCCAATAAAATATATTCGTCTGCTGTGTGCGATCTGCCGGAATGTCCCGGGCCAATTTTCGCAGATGGTATTGTTAATAAAGCTTGATCAGACAGGGTGGGGGAGCCGAATAACGGAATGCCCAAAGCCTTTGCCGCCTGCACCAGTGGATGTGTTTCCTCCATTCTGCTTGAGTTTAACCGCATCGATCTAGGAGTTAATTCTGCCTGAACAATGGTTTTTAATTCCGCAAGGACTTCTTCTAACGAATAACATTCATTCACCCGGCAATCAATCACGTAATCGCAGGTATCAGGAACTACATTGTGTTGTTTTCCGGCGTTGATAACGGTAACTGTGGTTTTTACAGGTCCTAAAAGCTCAGAAACCTTCGCGAATGAATGATTTTGGATGTTTTGAATATCCTCCAAAGCTAAATAAATCGCATTCACCCCCTCATTTCTCGCCGCATGACCCGCGATTCCTTTGACTTTTGCATCAATGACCATCAAACCTTTCTCTGCAACTGCCATCGCGCAATCTGTAGGTTCACCTACAAGGGCAAAATCGATAGGCGGCAAATCCCCCGATTGTAAAAGGGCCTCAATTCCTCCAATGCCCGATATTTCTTCTTCGGCAGTTGCCGCTACTACGAGGTTGAAACCTAGATTTTCAGCTGCGTAAAATGAGACAAAAGTGGCGATCAAACAAACTAAACTGGCGCCAGCATCATTTGATCCTAAACCGATCAGTTTGCCATCCTGCTCTGTCGCCTTGAATGGATCAAAGGTCCAAGAGGCATTGGCTTTTACCGTATCGTGATGTGAATTCAATAGAATCGTGGGTTTAGACGCATCAAAATGCAAATTGCTAGCCCACACATTATTTCCTAAACGATTCGAGTGAATCCCTTGTGCCTCGAAAAAATCCACCAAAATCTGCGCCGTTCCCTGCTCCTCCTTACTCAAAGAGGGGCAAGCTATTAGCTGAGCTAATAGATTTTTTGCGGCTAGAAATTGACTGTCCTCGTACATATTAGGCACTAATTTTTGTTCCTATGTTGTTTTTATGCAGGTTATCCGCATGGCATAATCTCACCACCGAAACGCCTTCTGAGATGGCCTTTAGGGCATTCTCTAATTTTGGGATCATCCCCGCAGATACGATTCCTTTTTCTTTTAAGTCTATAAATGAGACCGGATTGATGGAGCTAATCACCGAATCATCGTCACTAGGATCCATTAAAACGCCTTTTTTCTCAAAGCAATAGGTTAAGGTAACGTTATATATTGAGCTGAGGGCTATGGCCAAAGCCTGTGCCATCGTATCTGCATTCGTATTCAATAATTGACCCGAAGCATCAGCCGTAATAGGAGCAAAGACAGGTGAAAATCCTGCCGCGATTAAACCAGTCAGCGAAGCGGCATTTACCGAAACAATATCCCCCACAAAACCATAATCAATGGGATCTGCGGATCTCTTTTTAGAAACCACCATTCCTCCATCTGGTCCAGTAAGGCCTAAAGCATTACAAGAAAGACTTTGCAATTCGGCCACAATCGATTTATTAATCCACCCTGCATACACCATCGTTACAATCCGAAGGCTTTCTTCATCTGTCACGCGTCTACCCTCGATCATTTGGCTCTCGATACCCATAGAAGCGGCCATTTGGGTGGCAATCTTACCACCACCGTGAACGAGCAATTTAGGTCCTGTTAACCTCGCAAAATCCTGCAAAAAGCTAGCTAGGGCGGAGGGATTGTCGATGACATTTCCGCCTATTTTAACTACTTGAAGGGAGGGTTTCGTTGACATTAGAATAAATACGGGCTTTCCGTTCTCATGAGGGTTAAAATCATCTCTTTTAAGACGGCTTGTGCCGCCCAAACCCGGTTTCCAGCTTGCTGAATTACGATGGAATTAGGGGAGTCAATGACCTCATCCGCTACAACTAAATTCCGTCTAACGGGAAGACAGTGCATGAATTTCGCGTTGTTAGTCAGACTCATTTTCGCAGCATCCACCATCCAAGTAGGATCGGAAGAAAGTATTTTTCCGTAGTCCTGGTAGGATGACCAGTTTTTGGCATAAATAAAATCAGCGCCTTCGTATGCTTCCTTCGGATCATAGCAAATCGTCGCATTTCCAGCGAATTCAGGGGCTAATTCATAACCTTTCGGGTGTGCAATCGTGAAATCAACGTCCGCATGGTTCATCCATTCCGCGAACGAATTAGGAACACACTGGGGTAATGCTTTTACATGGGGAGCCCAGGTCAAAACTACCTTAGGGCGGTCCACTTTCTTGTATTCATTAATCGTAATTAAGTCCGTTAATGATTGCAAGGGATGGCGAGTAGCCGATTCCAAGCTAACAATGGGGCGTCCCGTGTACTTTATAAATTGATTTAACACCTGCTCGCTATAATCTAATTCCCGGTCTACTAGACCCGGAAAGCTACGCACGCCTACGATATCACAATAAGTCCCCACTACAGCGGCTGCCTCAGCTATATGTTCTGCCTTATCGCCATTCATGACAACCCCTTCATTCATTTCTAATTGCCACGAATCTGCCCCTACATTCATGATCATGACCTCCATTCCGAGGTTTTGGGCTGCTTTTTGGGTGGAAAGACGCGTCCGAAGACTTGAATTGAAGAAGAGTAAACCGAGTGTCCGATTTTTCCCAATATGCTTATCCGCATAAGGTGTTTTCTTCATTAACAAAGCCTCGTTGACTAAGTTTTGAATATTGTAGGCGTCCTTTACGGAAGTAAAATTTTGCATAGGATGGGCTGTCTAACATTGACAATTCAGTAAAATTACTCAAAAGATTAGTAACGAAGGCGTTCCCAAGTGAAAACTTGCAGTGGGACTTCGAGTGCGATTGTTTTGTATCCCGTTTTTTGGAAGTTATTTTTTTCCAAAACTCGTTGTGATTCGACATTATCTACAGGAGTTTCCGCCCTTAACTTGTGTAAATCGGGATCTTGAAATGCCCAGTCGCTTAAAGCTTGAACGGCTTCGGTGGCAATTCCCTTTCCACGGAATTTCTCATCCAGCGCGTAACCTATTTCTGTGGCTCCTTCGTCGTCTGGCAATCCCGCAAATCCAATTCCCCCTACAGAGCAGGACGAGTCCTTAAGGATTATTTCCCAACTTGTGTACCAATAATAGTCCAAAGGGAATTTAGCCGTTTGTGGAATCCAATAATTACTTAATGCTTGTTGGGTTTCTTGTTCATAAAACAATTCTAATTTCCAAGGGTTAGGTTGAAGGTTTAGGATTTTTTCTAGATCTTTGCGCCCCGATTGATGCCAAACAAGTAAATGCGCTTGGTTCAATGGGATTAAAGTAAGCCTTGGTGTATGGAGTTCAAACATCATATTGGACTACAAATTACCCTTTTTGGTCGCAAAAAAGAAGGCCTTTAAATAGAATGTAGAAATTTTGCATTCGTTACATACGATTATAAACAACACACAATGAAACAAATTATCACGCTATTCGCCCTGATGAGCTTATCTTTCTCCGCAATTTCACAAATTCCAGGAGGATTTGGAGGCTTTGGTGCAGCGCCTAAGAAAGAAACTGTCATTCCTGGTACTGCACAAGCAGCATCGAAGGGTAGTGCAAAAATTATTGGATTCTTATTGGATTCAACCGATTCCAAGCCAGTAGAATTCGCTACTTTGGCATTAATTAATTCCAAAACAAATAAGCCAGTAGATGGAACCGTAGCTGACGGTCAAGGTAAATTTACCCTGAACAAAGTAGCAGTCGGATCCTACAAAATTGTCGTTTCCTTCATCGGTTATGAAAGCAAGACTGTCTTTGTGAGTGTTTCAGAAAAAAATGATGACCAAGATTTAGGGGTTATCAAATTACAACAAAGTTCTAAAATGCTTTCTGAAGTAACGGTGGAAGGTCAACGTGCATTAATCGAAGAGCGTGTCGATCGTACGGTTTATAATGCAGAAAAAGATGCCACTAACCGCGGGGGTGATGCAACGGATGTTTTGAAAAAAGTCCCTATGCTTTCTGTGGATTTAGATGGTAATCCATCTTTACGTGGTTCTACAAGTGTGAAAGTATTGATTAATAACAAGCCATCGACGATTATGGCGGCTAGCATTGCAGATGCGCTTCGTCAAATCCCAGCTGACATGATCAAGACGGTAGAAGTGATTACTTCCCCTTCAGCCAGATATGATGCAGAGGGTTCAGCAGGTATCATCAATATCGTGACGAAGAAAAATACATTGCAAGGTTTAACCCTTTCTTTTGATTCATCTGCCGGTGTGCGAGGTTCTAATTTGTCTTTAAACGGAAACTTTAGAAACAAAAACTGGGGGATGTCCTTAGGTGGTTTTGGCCGTTCTGAGTACAATGTCAATGGTAAGTTTGAAAGTACGCAGATTACTCAAAGCAATGGGTTAGAGACGCGCAACTTCCAAACAGCGGAAACAAGACGTGAGGGTTTATTTGGAAATTATCAATTAGGTTTTGATTGGGACATCAATAAATTTAATTCCATTACTTCTAGTATGCGTTTTGGATTACGTAATGGAAATAACTGGCAAGATGGATTGAAGCAAGTTAGAAATGGCGTTGTTTCATCCATTCGAAACACGAACTCGTTAGATGAGTCGGCGAATGTGGATATTAATATTGATTACACGAAGACTTTTGCTAAAGCACAACGTGAATTCTCTATTTTGACGATGTACAGCCGCAATAACCGGGCAAATGATTTTTATAATTTAATTATGAATCCTCGTTCTACGATGAGCGAAATCATGAGTTCGATTAAGAATGAGAATACTTCATACAATGAGGAGGCAACGTTTCAATTAGATTATCAG
>CAJCBY010000258.1 GCA_903960725.1 uncultured Cytophagaceae bacterium
GAACGTCAATTGGACATTTTGCCGGAAATTTTCCATTTAGAGATTCCTGCTGAATTTGTCTCGGAGGCACGTAAATGCACGAGCAATGCAGCCATCAAGCAATTAGGGATTGAGTGGGCAGTACAACAAGGAAAAGAATTAATCCAAGCCGGTGTTCCTGCTTTGCATTTCTATACGATGAGTAAATCAGATAGCGTGCGCGCTATCGCTGAAAAATTATTCTAATGAAGGTCTTAGTCTATGGTGCGAGTACGAACCCAAGTCGATATGCCTACATCGCGACGGAATTGCTTTTGCAACATGGACACGAGGTTTCTTTAGTAGGAATTAAAAAAGGGGAGGTGTTGGGCTTGACCATTCAACAGGATCAACCTTTGCTGGAAGAGATCGATACAGTGACCCTTTATGTAGGGCCTGCGAATCAGGAGGGACTCATTGATTATTTAGAATCAATAAATCCTAGAAGAGTTATATTCAATCCAGGCACAGAAAATTCGGTGCTAGAGAAAGCCTTACAGAATAAGGGAATAGAAGTAGAAGAGGCCTGCACACTTGTTTTATTGCATACAGGCCAGTTTTAGTTTCTTATTGAGCTGTTAATGTAAACTCAAATTCCTCCATAATCAAGTTCGCTAGCAATTTCTTGCAAGCGTTTGTTACCACCTCATTTGCCTCAGCTTCTGATGCTGCATCCACGGTTAATGTGATGTGCTTGCCTATACGAACGCCTGCCACTTGGTTAATACCTAAGTTTTGTAAGCCAATAAGTACCGCTTTCCCCTGAGGATCAAGGATTTCTTTTTGAGGCATTACGTTGATTTCAGCTAAGAATTTCATTATTTGTTTGGATTTAAAAGGAAAATAAGGCCGGAAAGAAGGATGTATGCGATCACTAAAACCGGAATTGCTGCAAATTTAAGCATAACAAGGGCAGCAATGCAAAAGATTAGGAAAATGAATTTTACTTGATTGCTTTTCCAATCCCAGGTCTTAAACTTAAACGCAAGTAAAGGCAATTCGCAAACTAACAGATAACTCATTACTATTGCATAAATCAATAGGCCTTTGAATGATAAAATATAGGCGCTGTATTCAGGCTGAAAATGAATAATCAGTGGTAAGGAAGCAATTAAAAGGCCATTAGCTGGGGTAGGGACACCAATGAACTGGTCGCCTTGGCGCGTATCAATATTGAATTTGGCTAAGCGATAGGCTGACATCAAGGCCAAGGCAAAAACCATAAATGGCTTATAGAATCCAAACAACCCTACCGTGCATTGTGTTCCACAACTTTGTTCCACTAAAGCAAACAAGATAAAGGCAGGTAAAACTCCAAATGAGACCATGTCCGCCAAAGAATCTAGTTCTTTGCCCAGATCAGAATAAGCTTGTAATGCGCGCGCTAAGAATCCATCGAAGAAATCGCAGACAAGCGAGATGAAAATGCAATAAGACGCACTCACTAAATCACCTTGCATCACGAACCAAAGTCCAATGCAACCCGCCAATAAATTACCAAGGGTTAATAGGTTAGGAATTTCTTTTTTCATGCTTTTACGTATGGATTGGATACTTTTTCATCCCCGATGGTCGTGCTACCTCCATGTCCCGGGTACACAATGGTCGATTCAGGTAAGGTGTATAATTTAGTTTGAATACTGTGGACTAGATCTGCATGATTACACAATTGAAAGTCCGTTCTGCCCACACTACGTCTAAACAATACGTCTCCATCGAATAAAATTCCTTCTTTTTCAAAATACAAGGCTACGTGTCCAGGTGCATGACCCGGCACGAATAAGATCTTAATTTCCATTTCTCCGATCTTCAGCAATTGATTGTCTTCGTACCAAACATCTACTGCTGAAGGTTGGTAATGAGGGAAACCATAAACTTGCGCACGATTCGCTGAATCTTTTAGTAGAGGTTCATCTTTCGGGTGTAGGTAAAAGGGGATTTTATACTCTTGTCTAAAATATTCCACACCTAACACATGATCGATGTGTGCATGCGTATTTAGGATGTGGGTTAGGGTAATGTTCTTTTCCTCAATGAATGTTTTTAAGGTTTGGCGTTCCTCATAGGTATAACAACCTGGGTCTACGATAATACCGGTTCCATTTTCATCCCAAATAATATAGGTATTCTCTTGAAATGGATTCAACGTGAAGGCTTGGTGAAAGATCATATTTATTTACCTAAAAGAAATATACAAGGTTTTTTGTGCAAATCTGGTTGTGCTTTCGCCCAATCACTTGCCTTTTTTGTTTGGACAAAACCGGAGGGTGCAGTTACCTCACAAGCGATGCAAATTAATGAATCTGGAGCACATTGTGCAATTAGATCTTCTAATAGCGCATTATTTCGGTATGGAGTTTCGATGAAAATCTGTGTTTGGCCCCATTTGACCACATCTCTGTCTAGTTGTTCAATCTTCCGAATACGGGCGGCTTTGTCGATGGGAAGGTAGCCGATGAAGGCAAAGCTTTGGCCGGAAAATCCAGATCCCATTAAGCCTAATAGGATAGAAGAGGGGCCTACTAATGGAATCACCTCCATGTTTTGTTGTTGTGCGATTGACACGGCAAGTGCACCTGGATCCGCTACACCCGGGCAACCAGCTTCTGAAATAACACCAATATATTCGACTGAACTGTGTTTTTTATAGAAATCAGTAATCGTTTTCGGCTGGGTATCTTTGTCTAACACCTCAAAAACCAAACTATCTATCTGAATTCCTAGTTTCAATTCACTGATGAATCGCCTGGCCGTGCGCACATTTTCCACTAAAAAATGTGTCGTCTGTTGAAGAGCTGCTAAGATTTGTGGACTTAGGACTTCGGATGAAGTGTTTTCAGCAATCGGGCAGGGGATAAGGTAAATTTTCATAAAAACGGTTGAAGCGCCTGCAGAAATAATTCCGGTTGATCCGCTTGCACCCAATGGCCTGCTCCTGGAATCTCCACTACTTCAAAATTAGGAAAAATTTCCGCAATGTATCGTTCGTCTTCCGGTTGTATATAATGAGACTCAGCTCCTTTAATGAAAAGTGTTTCGGTATTGGAAGCGGCAGGAACGAATAATTCGTGGCCTACTACATCGATGTTTTTGGTGATCACTTTTAGATTGATTCTCCAGGCAAATTGCTGCTCTGAGTTTCGGTAGAGGTTCTTTAGTAGGAATTGCCGAACGCCTTCTTTTTCTTCGAAGCGTTTCAAATGCTCATTCGCTGCTTGGCGACTTTCCAGCGTAGTTAAGTCCAGGCTGTTTAATCCTTCCAAAATGTGTGTGTGGTGTACCGGATAAAATTTAGGGGCGATATCCACAATGACGATTCGGCTAGCCATTCCTGGATGCAAAAGGTCGAATTGCATGACAACCTTGCCTCCCATACTGTGACCGATTAAAATTGGATTTTCTACTTGATGCTCTTGGATAAATTCCATTAGATCAGCCGCCATCACGTCGTAATTGAATTCATCTCCCCAGGGTGATTGTCCGTGGTTTCTTTGGTCTACTAAAAACACGCGGTGATTTTCAGAGATCGCTTTTCCAAAACCCAACCAATTATCAGAGGTCCCAAAAATACCGTGTAGAATAATAACCGGCGTGCCCGATTCTCCAAGTGCGCGATAGAATAATTTCATCAGGCTAAATAAATGGCTTTTTCTTTGCGTTCCATAATTTCGCCAATCGGACTTAATTCATGCCCATTTGCAAGCGCGAAAGCTTCAAATTCAGCCGTATGCTCGGCTTCCACTGCGATAAGTAATCCACCGGAAGTCTGTGGATCAGCCCCAATGTAGCGTTGTCGTTCAGAAATCTCTTCACTGATACGTTCGCCATAGCTGGCCAAGTTACGTGCTGTTCCACCAGGGAAGCACTTTTGTTCTAAATAATGATCAATATTGGGAAGCAGAGGCAAGTTTTCAAAGGCGATTTTAGCACTTAGTCCTGATCCATCCGCCATCTCCACTAAGTGTCCGAACAAACCAAAACCAGTCACATCAGTTAATGATTTTACATAAGTCAAGGGTCCTAGTTTTTCACCGAAACTATTTAATGTGCTCATTTGCTTCACCGCACGAGCTAAATCGGCAGGACTTACGATGCCTCGTTTTTGTCCTGTAGATAAAATACCTACGCCTAATGGCTTTGTTAAGTAGAGCATACAACCTTTCGTGGCCGTATCATTTTTTTTCAAATTCTCTTTGCGCACTTTTCCAGTGACTGCAAGCCCAAAAATAGGCTCAGGTGAATCAATCGAGTGGCCTCCCGCTAATGGAATGCCTGCTTCTGCGCAGGCCGCGCGTCCACCTTCTAAAACTTGAGCTGCAATTGCTGGTGCTAACTTATCAATTGGCCAGCCTAAAATGGCTATTGCCATCAAAGGACTACCCCCCATGGCATAGATATCAGAAATGGCATTTGTTGCCGCAATTTTTCCAAAATCAAAGGGATCATCAACAATCGGCATAAAGAAATCCGTCGTTGAAATTACGGCCTCACCATTTTGCCAATCAAATACGGCAGCATCATCACGGCTCTCATTCCCTACTAATAATAGGGGATGGGAGGCCTTTGGCTTATCTGATTTAAGGATTTGGTCTAAGATCTGAGGTGATATTTTACATCCGCAACCTGCGCCGTGGCTAAAAGAAGTTAATTTGATATTTTCTGACATCTGGAATAATTAGGTTGCAAAATTATTCTTTAAATAATTAAAAATTAAGTTTCTGTTAAATAATTGCTGATGATAGGACTTTAAGAGGCTACTACTGTTAGGATATTGCAGGTTTTTTCAAGATTAGTCCTAAATATCAACGAATTACCCCATTTTTGATTAAAATACTTTTTAAAGTAATTTTGGAGTATTTGATTTTTCTCGTTTATTTTGTGTCATCATTTCTCAAATTATTATATAACTAAATTCCAAATTTATGCAGAGAAGGTTTATTACTAAATCAGTGTTACTAGGAGCGTTTTTTGCTCTTATGATGGCACTACCTGTTGGGCAAGCCTTTGCTCAGGGATCTACAACATCCGCTTTGTCGGGTACTGTTGTGGATGAAAAAGGTGAAGGATTACCCGGTGCTACGGTAATCGCAATTCACGAACCTACGGGTTCTCGTTACGGTGCATCCACTCGTGGAGATGGTCGTTACAACATCGTTAACATGCGTGTGGGTGGTCCTTACAAAGTGACTGTTTCTTTCGTAGGTTACAAAGAGTCTGTTCAATCAGGTATCTCACTGACGTTAGCTTCAGAACTTCGTCAAAACTTCAAATTAGAATTAAATCAAGCTCAACTAGAAGAAGTGAAGGTGGTTGCGTCTCGTTCCTCTGTAATTAACTCAGGTCGTACAGGTGCTGCTACTACCGTTTCTAACAGCTCAATCACTACTTTACCTACGTTAAATCGTTCGTTAGGTGATTTTGCTCGTTTAGATCCTCGTGCGAATGGTTTAAACTTTGCCGGTCGTAACGCTTTGTTTAATAACGTTACGGTTGATGGAGCATTCTTTAACAACGCCTTCGCTCTATCTCCTACTATTGGTGGTCAAGCAGGTGCATCTCCTATTTCAGTGGATGCGATTGATCAGTTCCAAGTGTTAATTGCCCCTTATGACGTTCGTCAGGGTATGGCAACAGGTGCTAATATTAACGTTGTAACGAAGTCTGGTACGAATGACTGGACTGGATCAGCTTATTATTTTGGTACAAATGAAAACCAAGTAGGTAACAAGATTGGTGATGCGGTAAGTCAATATGGCAAGTTCCAAAGAGGACAATTCGGAGGTCGTATTGGTGGTGCAATCATCAAGAACAAGTTATTCATTTTCGGTTCATTTGAGCAAGAATTACAAACTCAACCAGGTTCTAACTTCATTGCAAGACGCGCGGGTTCTACAGCAGCTAACCAATCTGTTGCAACAGTTGATCAATTAGAAAGTATTAAAAGCATTTTGAAATCTAAGTTCAATTATGATCCAGGTGCATATGAAAACTGGGATAGAATTAATTATTCACAAAAAGCGAATGTTCGTTTAGACTGGAATATTTCGGATAAGCACAAGTTTAACTTGAAGTATAACTATTTACGTTCATATGCTGACATTCCTCCATCATCATCAGGATCTTTAACTGGTGGTCGTAACCCATCTGCAAACGTATTACCTTTCCAAGGTTCTTTATACCGAATCAATAACAACTTGGATTCGTATATCGCAGAATTGAACTCAACGTTCTCTTCTACTGTAGCGAACAATTTAACAGTTGGTTATACTCAGATGCGTGATTTCCGTGAGTCTCCCGTGAATAATACTCCTTTCCCTACGGTAGATATTGGTAATAACAATAACAACTCATTGACAGCTTTTGGTTTCGAGCCATTCTCTGCAAATAACTTGTTAGATTCAGATATTTTCCAAGCATCAGATAACTTAACAATCTATGCAGGAAAGCATGTATTTACATTAGGTGCAGCATTTGAAACGAATTCATTCAGAAATGGATTTGCCCCTAATTACTACGGTGGTTATCAATTTAAATCAATCGATGATTTTATTACCTCGATTAACACAGGTGTTTCTAATGCCTTGCAATACCAACAATCTTGGTCTAACTATGCTGAATTCCCGTTTGCAGAGTTTAAGGGCTACACAGCTTCTTTATATGCACAAGATGAGTTTACGGCAGCGAAGGGATTAAAATTAACTTTTGGTCTTCGTGCAGATGGAACAGGATTCCCTATTGAAGAAGATCCAAAGTACAATAATGCCTATGTTCCTAGCTTAACTTTCCGTAACAATACGGTGTTAAGAACAAACCAGTTTCCAGCCTTTACGACCTTATGGTCTCCACGTTTTGGATTTAACTGGGATGTGAAAGATGACAAAACTACGCAGGTACGCGGTGGTTTAGGTGTATTCTCTGGACGCGTTCCTTACGTGTGGTTATCTAACCAATTGTCTAATAATGGAGTTTTGTTTGGATCAGAACGTTTATCAAATCCTACGAATCGTCCATTCAATGCTAACGTAGATGCTTACCGTCCAGCAGTTGCAACTTCTATTATCCCTACGTCTTATAACTTAGCGATAACAGATCCTAATTTCAAATTCGCTCAAGTTTTCCGTGCTAACTTAGCGGTAGATAAGAGCTTAGGAAACGGTTGGTTAGTATCAGTAGAAGGTATTTACACGAAAGATATCAATGCTGTATACTTGGAAAACGTAAACTTACCTGATTCGAAAGTGAAGGCAGTAGGTGCTGATAACCGTGTAATTTATTATACATTAGGTTCTAATGGTTTACCTAGCTCGACTAAGAATAACCAAATTTACGGTGGTACAAGAGGTTTAAACGCTCCTACAACTGGCAATACGGGTCTAAATCCGAATATTTCTGATGCGATTGTTATCAAGAATACGCAATTAGGTTATTCTTATGCTTTAACTGCAACAGTTTCAAAAGCATTTGATAATGGTTTATTTGCTTCATTATCTTACACGAATTCTGATTCTCGTTCTGTGAATGATGGTGGTTCTATTGCTCAGTCACAATGGAGAGACCGTGTAGTGTCAGGTGATCCTAACGAAAATGTAGCGTCTTATTCTTCTTACATGCAAGCTCACCGTATTAATGCGTACGGTTCATACAAATTAAATTACTTGAATGAAAAAGCAGCTACTACTTTTGGATTTACGTATTCAGTTGCTCCAGCAGGTCGTTTCTCTTACACCTATTCGGGTGATATGAATGGCGATGGTCAAGTGGCTAATGACTTGATGTATATTCCAAGAGGAGAAGGTGAAATTTTACTTAAAGACTTAGGAACTTACACGGCAGCACAACAATGGGCAGATTTAGATAAGTATATTTCTCAAGATAAATACTTAAGTAAGCGTCGTGGTCAATATGCAGAGCGTAATGGTGCAGAGTTACCATGGTCAGCAAATTTTGATTTCAAAGTGATTCAAGATTTCTACATCAAAGCAGGTGGTAAGAAAAATACGTTACAGTTTACTTTAGACGTATTTAATTTAGGTAATTACATTTCTCCACAGTGGGGTTTAGGCCAATCTGCATTTAGAGCGGGTTTATTGAACTATACTGGAAATGATGCGACTACTGGAAAGCCTAGCTTTACGTTCCCTTACCGTACAGGTACGACGCCACTAAGAGATTCATTCCAACGTAGCTTTGGTTTAGGATCAAGATGGCAAGCACAGTTCGGTGTACGTTATATCTTTAACTAAAACTGATTGGCTATGCCAATCAGTTTAGTCAAAACAAAAGGGAGCATTTGCTCCCTTTTGTTTTTTAGTCAAAGGTCAAATAGTCAATCAAAAGAATAAAGCACAAAGAATAAAGTTGGTTAACAAAAAAGGCGCA
>CAJCBY010000259.1 GCA_903960725.1 uncultured Cytophagaceae bacterium
CAACGTTTAATCACGAAAGATACCTCGTTAAGAATGCATACGATGAGTTCGCATTTGACGGTTACGCCACATGAAATTGACCTAATCGAAAAATGGATCAAACAAGGCGCGGTATACAAACCACACTGGGCCTTTATCAAACCCGCAAAATCGGAATTGCCTGATGCAGACGAAGATTGGGTGCGCAATCCGATTGACTATTTTGTCTACGCGAAAATGGCGGAGAAATCGTTGAAGCCTAGCCCGGAAGCATCGAAAGAGCAATTATTGAAACGGGTTTGCCTCGATTTAACAGGCTTACCGCCGACGCTTGAGATGCAGGATCGTTTTCTACAAGACGACAGCCCGCAGGCCTATGAGAAGATTGTTACCGAGCTAATCAGCAGCAAACATTACGGCGAAAAAATGTCGATTCAGTGGCTGGATTTAGCGCGCTATGCGGATTCGCACGGCTACCAGGATGATGGTTTACGCACGATGTGGCCTTGGCGGGATTGGGTGATACACGCGTTTAACTCGAATTATTCGTATGCTAAATTCGTCACTTGGCAACTAGCCGGCGACCTATTGCCGCGACCATCAAAAGAGATGCTGCTCGCTACTGGCTTCAACCGCAATCACAAGATTACGCAAGAAGGCGGGGTGATCGACGAGGAATACCGCGTGGAATATGTGAACGACCGGACGAATACTTTTTCGAAATCTTTCCTTGCGTTGACCTTCGAGTGTGCGCGCTGCCACGATCACAAATACGATCCTATTTCGCAGAAAGATTATTATAGCACCTATGCCTTCTTCAATCAGGTGCCTGAAAAGGGGTTGTTTGGGACCATCGACGCCTCTTTCGCGGATCCGCCGAATATGTCTATTTCGACTAAAGACGTGCAATCGATACTTAAGTTTATTCACAAAAAAGATACCGCAACAGTCGACGTCATGGTCATGGCTGATTCGAGTAAACATCGGCCTACCTATGTATTGTCGAGGGGTAATTACGATATGCCTGGGCCTGAGGTGGGTTTTGGATTGCCAAAAAGTATTTTACCATTCACCCCTGCGAAGTACAGTCAAAATCGCCTAGGTTTAGCACGTTGGGTGGTAGATCCGGCAAACCCACTAACATCTCGTGTGTTTGTGAACCGGATGTGGGCACAATTTTTCGGTCGAGGCATCGTGAAAACGGTGGGCGATTTCGGGATGCAAGGAGAACTTCCTACGCATCCGGAATTACTAGACTGGTTAGCCGTTGACTTCCAAAATCATGGCTGGAATATCAAACGATTAGTCAAACAAATCGTATTATCAGCCACCTACCAACAATCCTCCACGGTTAGCTCTGCTTCCCTTAAAGTAGACCCAGAAAATATCTATTTATCGCGTATGTCTCGGATACGTATTCCGGCAGAACAGATTCGGGATCAAGTATTAGCCTCCGCAGGCATCTTAAATAAAGAAATCGGTGGGCCGAGCGTTAAAACCTACCAGCCTAAAGGACTCTGGGAAGTGGCCACATCCGGTCGTGGCTCCCTAATGAATTACATCCAAGATCACAATCAAGATTTATATCGCCGCGGCATGTATGTATTTATCAAACGTACCGTTCCACCACCTACCATGTTGATTTTTGATGCGAGTAATCGGGATCAATGTGAGGTGCAAAGAGGCCGGACGAATACTCCCTTACAGGCTTTGGTGATGATGAATGATCCGCACGTTTTGGAAAGTTCGCGTGTTTTGGCAAGCCAATTTTCGCGGGAAAAAGGGAGCCTCGAAGAGAAATTAACTCGGGCGTTTAGGCGAATTGTTTGTCGAGCCCCGAAGGAAAAGGAACTCGCGATGCTAAAAAAATACTATGAAGCCGAACAAGTCTCCTGTGTTCAAAATCCGAAGAAAGTTCAGACGCTGATGAAGATAGGGGAATACAAACAGGACAAAGCGGCGGTCACGGGATCTACGGCGGCGATGATGCTGACGATTCAATTAATTTATAACCTAGAGGAGGCCATCATGCGGGTATAATATGGAAAACGAATTCTTCAAAAATCGACTGAATATTACGCGACGCCATTTCTTTGGTCAGGCGGCTGCGGGCATAGGCGGATTAGCCTTGGGCTCATTGCTCGTGCCCGATTTATTCAAAGGCGATGCCTCCGCTCAATCATTGCCCCTAGGCGTTGCTCACTTTGCTCCTAAGGCAAAACGCGTCATTTACTTATGCCAAAACGGAGCTCCATCGCAATATGAGAGTTTCGATTACAAGCCTATGCTAAACAAAATGGCAGGGCAGGATTTACCGGATTCGATTCGCGGGACCCAACGGCTCACCGGAATGACGGCATCACAAGACAAATTCCCGCTAGTCGGTTCGTATTATAATTTCAAACAACACGGCAAATCGGGTACGTATATCAGTGAAATATTCCCTCACATCGGCTCCATCGCTGATGATATTTGTGTGATTCGCACTATGAGTACTGATGCGATTAATCACGATCCGGCTTTGACCTTTTTACAAACAGGAGCCCAGGTAGGTAACCGCCCGAGTATGGGTGCTTGGATGTCATATGGTTTAGGAAGTGAAAACAAAAACCTTCCTGCTTTTTGCGTTTTGCTTTCGCGTGGCCGTGGAAATGGACAGGGTGTTTATTCGAAGCTTTGGACGAATGGATTTTTAGATTCGACCCATCAAGGTGTCGTATTTAGTAGTTCGGAGGATCCCATTTTATACTTGAATGATTCGGATGGAATCGACAAGGCCGGACGACGCAGAATGCTGGACCAACTTGCCGAGTTAAATCACGAGGGCTTTGCGGAAAACAAGGATCCAGAAGTAGAGGCCAAAGTACAACAATACGAAATGGCCTACCGCATGCAAACGGCGGTTCCGGAATTAACGGATTTATCGAAAGAGCCCGATCACATCATCAAAATGTATGGGCCTGAATGTTTAGTTCCGGGGACCTATGCGGCGAACGTTTTGCTAGCACGTAAACTATCCGAATCGGGCGTTCGCTTCGTGCAAATTTACCACCAAGGTTGGGACTCCCATGGCAATCTGCCACAAGAAATGGCGATGCAAGCGCAGGATGTAGACCGATCGTCAGCAGCACTGATTACTGACTTGAAGCAGCGCGGATTATTGGACGAAACACTGGTGATTTGGGGAGGGGAATTTGGTCGGACGAATTATTGCCAAGGTAAATATACCGTAGACAATTACGGTCGCGATCACCACCCACGTGCTTACAGTATTTTCATGGCCGGCGGAGGCGTAAAGGCGGGAACAGTTTATGGGGAGACCGATGAGCTGGGTTATAACGTCGTGAAAGACCCGGTACACATCCATGATTTCCATGCGACGGTACAACATTTAATGGGAATCAATCACGAACAATTGACTTATAAACATTTAGGTCGACGTTACCGATTAACCGATATCGCGGGAAATGTTTTACCAGGATTAATCGCGTAATGGGGAAGGTCGAAAAGATAGGGAATTTGATTTTATGGAGTCTCCAAGGCTTCCTTGTTTTCCTCTTAATTTTCCAGTCGAGCTTTGCTTTACCACTAGCAGGCATCGGCCATTTACATCCGTTAATTTTACATTTGCCTATCGGTTTTGGCGTATTGTTGCTCGGGCTTTTTAGCATAAAAAAACACCTCGCTTCCTTCGAGGTTTTAGCCGAATTTTTACTCTTATTAACCGCCATCTTCTCCACATCAACGGCCATTTTTGGATTGTTTTTGGCCAAAGAAGGCGGCTACGAGACGAGCGCTTTGGACTGGCACCAGTGGTCGGGCGTCGCAGTGTCATTTGTGTATTTTGTTTGGGGGCTACTCCGCAGAAACCTATTCGTGGGAGCAGGTCTTGGATTCATTGCCTTAGTGATTGCCGGCCATACGGGGGCGAGCATTACACATGGGGAAGATTATTTGCGTTTTGGTGAGAAGGCCACAGAAATCACCTCAGAAAGTGTGGTCTTTGAGGACATTGTCCAACCCATTTTAAAAGCCAAATGTGAGTCTTGCCACAATGACCAAAAGACAAAAGGCGCGCTCAAAATGAATAGCATTGCGAACCTGATGAAGGGGGGGAAACATGGCGCAATTTGGAAGGCGGGGGATGCGTTAAATAGTCACCTCATTCAACGCATAAAATTGCCCATGAATGCGAAGGAGCACATGCCTCCGCTAGGGAAAGCACAGTTGACTCCTGACGAAATTACGATCTTGACGTTGTGGGTAAAAGAAGGCGCTTCCTTTGAAAAGAAAGTAGGGCAGTTCAGTGCTGATTTCCAAAAGTTAATACAACCCGCTGCAGTAACAACAAACACAAAATCCTACGATTTTTCAGCTGCGTCGGAATCAGCCATCGAATCCGTAAATACCCCTTATTGCACCGTGTATCCGATCGCAAATGAATCCCCAGCATTGCAGGCAGATTTTTATGTGGCAGCAAAGTTTGACCCCAAAACGCTAACCGATTTATCACAAGTCAGCGAGCAGTTAGTGGGCTTGCAGCTCTCGAAAATGCCCATCAAAAATGAAGACCTAAATCTAGTTTCCAAGTTCACGCATCTTGAAAAATTGAACCTAAACTTCACTTCTATTGACGATGCGGGAATAACACAATTAGCTGGCTTAAATCAATTAGAACAGTTATCTATATCCGGGACGAAAGTAGGTAAATCAGGGGTTTCGAAATTGCTTGCAAAACTCCCTGCCTTGAAGGAAATTCATGTCTGGAGCACGAACCTTTCAGCGGCGGATTTAGCTGCTTTACGTAACCAATTTCCGAAGGTTACATTCGATGCCGGCTACATTCCGAAGGAGGAAACTTTGCAGATCAATCCGCCGATTTTGGTGAATGAAAATTTGATTTTAAAACCGGGTGAAAAACTTACGTTTAAACATACTTTGCGTGATGTCTTGTTCCGGTATACGTTAAATGATTCCTTACCCGATAGCTTACGTAGTCCCGCAACAAAGGCATCAATCGCCATCGCGAATTATGGGAAGGTCCGCATTCTAGCCACGAAGCCTGGCTGGCTCGTGAGCAAGCCTATCGATATGCGTGTCTATAAATCTCAATTCATACCGACCCGAATAGATCTGCTAACCACGCCAGACCCTAAATATCCTGCCGCAGGCGGAGCCAGCTTACACGATTTTGTATTAGGTGCAAGGGA
>CAJCBY010000260.1 GCA_903960725.1 uncultured Cytophagaceae bacterium
GATGTAATCGTTTCTTACCTAAAGAATCAGATCTAGGTTATAGTGCAAACCTTTGTTTTCTTGTTGTGCCCTCGCGTGTTTGATAATCAAATAGGCCACATTAATCATATTTCTTAATTCACATAAAGGCACCGTAATTTTCGATTGGCGGTACAATTCTTCGTGCTCTAAATAAATTAATTCTAACCGATCATAGGCTCTTTTCAAACGGCGATCTGTCCGAACAATTCCCACATAGTTAGACATAATTGACTCTAACTCACGGGTCATCTCTGTTACTAAGACCATCTCCTCAGGATGACGTGTACCGTCATCATTCCACGATGGAATCCCTTCTGGCAAGACCTGCGTGCCGTATTCTGAAACCGATTTTTCGAAGGCACGGTGTGCGTACACAATGGCTTCTAAAAGAGAGTTGGATGCCAAACGATTTGCACCGTGCAAGCCCGTAAACGAACACTCGCCAGCAGCGTATAAGTTTTCTATGTTCGTTTGACTGTATTCATCCACGATAATTCCGCCACATAAATAATGCTGTGCGGGAACGACCGGAATCATTTCCTGAGACATATCAATGCCTAACACCTGCAGACAATGATCGTAAATCATGGGAAAATGTTGTAGAATTTCTTCCTTCGGGATGTGTCGAGTGTCTAAGAAAACATGATCCGTTCCGTTCTTTTTCATCTCCGAGTCAATCGCCCGAGCCACAATATCTCGAGGAGCTAAAGACAGCCGCGCATCGTACTTTTCCATGAAAGTGGATCCGTCTTGATTCTTCAAAATTCCTCCGTGTCCGCGAACTGCTTCTGAAATAAGGAAAGAGGGTTTCTTGCCCGGATTGTATAAGGCCGTGGGGTGGAATTGAATGAATTCCATTCCTTGGACAAAGCCTTTGGCACGGTAAGCCATCGCGATTCCGTCCCCGGTCGCGATTGTAGGATTCGTGGTCGATTGATACACTTGTCCGATTCCACCCGTCGCAAGAAGCGTGGTTTTCCCTAAAAAAGTTTCGATTTTATTCGTCTTGAGGTTCAAAACATAGACCCCAAAACACTTCTTACCCAGCGTATCTTTCGTCACTTTCTCCCCTAAATGATGCTGAGTAATCAGGTCCACTGCGAAGTAATGTGTGAAGAAATCGACGCAAGCAAAGGACTTTACTTTAGCTAATAAGGCGCGTTCGATTTCATTCCCGGTCGAATCTTTGTGGTGCAAAATGCGCTTATCTGAGTGGCCTCCTTCTTTGACCAAATCAAAACTCCCATCTGCCTGGCGATCAAATTCCGTACCATATTCAATCAATTCCTTGAGGCGCTCAGGTGCCTCTTTTACCACGATTTCCACCACTTTGCGATCACTCACAAAGTCCCCTGCCACCATCGTATCGTCGATATGTTTCTCGAATGAATCCGCTGTATCCCAAACCGTTGCGATCCCACCTTGCGCGTATTTCGTGTTCGTTTCTTCGGCCACGGTCTTCGTAATCAAGGCAATTTTAATCGGGATTTGACGCTCCTGAAAATAGTCCGCCACTTTTACCGTGTAGGATAATCCTGCAATTCCAGAACCGATGACAATAAAGTCGTATGTAGGCATAGGATGTGAATAAGGATTGCAAATTAATCAAAAAGAGCCTTGAAACCGAAATGTGAACTTTATTTTGTAGTTTTGCCCCATTAAAATTTATAAACCCTTAAAAATCAATTTATTCCCAATGGAACAATCGCCTAACAACAATTCAAAAATCGCCATTATTGTCTTAGCCTTGCTAACGGCAGTATTAGGAGTATTGTACTTCCGTTCGAATCAAACTTCGACGGACCAAGCCGCTCAAATCGAACAAAAAGTGACTGAAATAGCTAATACGCGTTCTTCATTAGATTCGATTTCTACACAATTAGATGCTAAAATAGCTGAGATTAAATCTTTAGGCGGTCAAGTAGCTGATTTAGAAGCATTAAAAGTTCAGTTAGAGCAAGATAAAGCCTCTTTGAAAAGTTCGAATAGAGCTACGATTGCCTCTTATGAAGCAAAAATCAAAGAATACAATGCGGTTTTGACTACAAAGGATGGTGAAATCGTCGAATTAAAGAAACAAAACGGCATCTTAACGGAGAACAATCAAACCTTAACAACGCAAAACACGACGTTAAATACAGAGAATTCTGGATTGAAAAACCAAAACCAAACCTTATCAGATACGCTTTCTTCCGTTAGCCAACGTAACAAAGAATTAGCGCGTAAAGTGAGTATTGGCGCTGCTTTGAAAGCTCAAAACTTGAAAGTTTTAGCGGTTAATGCGAAAGGAAAAGAGACCGAAAGAACTCGGTTGAATGGAAAGAAAATCGAGAAATTGAAGGTACTATTTAGCCTAGCAACAAACCCGATTACTAAGTTAGAGAGCAAGACGGTTTATGTTCGTGTCATTGATGGCGAGGGCGCAACCTTATCAAATGAAGCAATGGGTTCTGGCCGCATCTCTATCAACGGTAAAGAGGTAGCTTTTACAGCGAAACAAACTTTCGAATATACGAATGATGGCCAAACGGTTGCCGTAACATACCCACGTGGTGGCGTTGCTTACAAGCCAGGAAAATATTCAGTAGAATTATATGCAGAAGGTTTCCAAATCGGGACTGGAGCATTTGAGGTAAAATAATAACCTCTTCGTTTTTTGAAAAGGGCCATCCGAAAGGGTGGCCTTTTTTATTGCTTCTTCTGCCAAAAGAAGGTATTGAAACCCTTATTATACAACAAGCTGGCGCCCAAGGTTTGATTGATCTGGTAGGAGTTGAAGGATCCTAAGATTGTCGTTTGCACGTTCCGGTTATAAGTTTTTAAACGCAAACTACCATCTGGTCGAACGAACCATTCTAAGGCCCAATCCCCTAATAAAATCTGCGGACTCGTTTGGTTTCGCGCATCTGTAAATCCCCCACTTCGCGTGATACGCAAGCGGTCATTGAAATTATAGGACGCTCTCAATTGCAAGTTTGATAGGATATCTTGGTTTAAGGCACCACCCCCTAAAGACACCGAAATATCTAAGTCTTTGTTGATTTTAGAGGCCAAATTACTTAACTGATTCGATAGCATTTCGGTGAAGTTACCCATCAAATTTCCGAGTGCTAAACCACTTCCGCCAAAAGGAGAAACCAATTGTCCAAACAACAAGATATTACTGACCTGCCGGGTTAATTCCTGGTCATCCGTTTTGATCCGATTCGTGAAGGCAGTAACTGCTCCATTCAAGGTCATATCTTTCGGATAATCCCGAATACCTATATCAAAATTCACGCTAGGGGACAATAATCGATTTTGCAGACTGATCGTCACATCCACCGGATAACGGCGCTTAAATTCAGGTAAATTGCTCTTATTCGTAGTATCTAGGAGAATAGGAAACAAAGATGCGTACTGAGTGTAAATAGCCTTAATATTTACATTCGCCTCTAATGGATCCCCATTCCACGAGATCTTCGAACCGCGCTGAATAGCAAACTTTTTATTAATCAAATTCTGAAGCGTAAACGTATAATCCCCCTGTTCAATAGCGTAATCCCCGACCATTTTAAAGGATCCTTTTTTGTCCAAATTCATCTTCAAATTACCCGCCCCATACATCCGCATCACATCCCCTTTTTTCGCATCAAACTGCACCTCGCCATAAGCCTCTGGAGTTAAGGCAAGTTTCAGATCAAGTGTAATTCCATCCTCTTGTAATTTCGAAGAAACATTAGCCACTACTTGATCGGTAGAAGGTAAATTCAAAGAGGAAACAAACTCGTAATCTTCGACTTCTGTGGCATCCTCCTCGCGATCCAGCGGGATAAATAAGCGAGTCCCTTTCTCGGTCTTTAAATCAGCCGAAACTAACAAGTTATCAATCGTTCCCGAAACACGCATCGGACCTGAGGCATAGCCTATACCATAGTAAATGGAGTTCGGTTGCCTTGTCGTATTCAATAATTTGTAACGGTTTAAATCCGCTTGAATATCCAACTCGAACGGTTTATCAGCTGGGAAAAATAAGCTAGTATTCACATTCGCCTTATTCCCTTCTGGATCGACTACCGTCCAGTTTTTGGCCAATATTTTACGTGGGGTAAAGTTCACCGTATCCGAAACAGAAATAGACGTTTTCAAGTAATCAAAGACCGCTCCAGCCTTAGAAAAAACAATATCACCTGTGATTTCTGGCCGCGTAGGCAGTCCACCAATGTGTAGATTACCTGAAGCCGACCCTTTCAAATTAGAGAATATCCCTTCTGTAAAGGGCTCTAAAATCTGCAAATCCGTTTGATTCAACTCCGCCACCACATTCAATTTCTGATCCTCTTCATAGGGCCTATATCCCCCCGTAAGTGACAGAACTGTCTCGCCTAATCGGTTCAAATTTAGATTCAAATCCATCACCTTTGCGTCAGCTAAATATGTCCCTACCCCTTGAAGGTTGCCTATAAAAAACGTATTTAAGCGAAGTGAATCAACTAATATCCAGGAGTCCAAACGCGTGTGATTATACCAATCTTGGATAGTGATCTCACCGTTTAACTCCCCTTGCGTCTTCGTTGCAAATAATGGTTTTAAGGTCTCTAACTGAAAGTGATTCGCTCGTAGTTTGATCGTCTCTGTTGTATCATTTGAGAGGCTACCTTGCAAGGAAATGGACTGATTTTGATTCGATATTACGACTCGATCTGCTTTCCACTCTGGACCTTGAATCGTTATTTTATTTGCCGGATCCATCGCCCAATCTTGATTTAAGATTCGGAAATAGGTGTCCTTAAATTTCAGTGATAAACCCTCGTCTTCAAAGGCCCAAGCCCCAGCTAGGTGGGCAGAATTATCTTCTCCTTGTTGCTTAAAGTCAAGTCCAAAATTGATGCGATTTTGATCCCAAAGCGCATCCAATTTAAAATTCTCCGTCGGTGTTAGAAAATTCAATTGTTGTTTTCGAGAAGTAAATACCAGGCTGGATGATACTTCGGGGGCACCTAAAAATTTAGAGCTTTGGAAAGAAAAAACAGACTGGTAAAAATGATATCCGCCTAATACAAGCGTGTCTGGATAGGCTTCTAAACTCACTGAAAGCGTTCGTCCTTTGGAGATATTTCCCGAGAAAACTGTGTTCTCACCAATTTGAACGGATGGGAAAAAACGTTCTAAAATCGGATCAATTCGATGGCAAACTACCGTAAAGTCGGCCTTGTATTTCGTTTCTACTTCATGCTTTTTCGTGGCATAATAACCCCACCGCTCATCAGCCCCTTTTTGAAAATACAAGGCATATTCATTCGCCAACTGACCTAGATGAGATTGCAAAACACTAGGCGTAAAATACCCGTTAATTTCTGCGGAAACTAAATCAGAGGTCAATTTATAGTGGCGCTTTTGATTCGATCCATTCTCGGAAGACAAAGTGACTAATTCTACGTGCAAATCCGGTTTATTGGGTGTGCGCAAAGTAGCATTAGAAAATACCGTGCGACCCTCTAAATCGTCATATTGATCACCCTTAAAGTCTAATTCGAAATTAGTGGAAACACTGATGGGCGTATCCAATAAGTGTAATTTCTGCAAGTTTGAACGGGTGACTTCTCCTTGCATTTTGTAGACTGGCTTTGCGCTTCGAAGATCAATTAAACCAGACATGGTAGCCACTAAATTAGTGTCTCTTGCGACCACATCTCCCTTAAACAATTGCTTTTGAAAGTTGCCATTTAACGCAATTTTATGGTACAAGTATTGGTTAAAATAAATCTCTGACACCTTCCCATCAAAATCAATATTAGCCGATTTCTTTGCAAATCCACTTCCTTTCAAATGACCTTCTGCATCCAAAGTTCCAAGCGACGGCTCCATCCCTAATAACTTCCCTAACTTAAATTTCTGCAATTTGATGTTCCCATCATACCGAGAAAAAGCCATCGAATCTTGCAAATTCATCTTGACATCGGCCTCCACATAACCTAAACCTGTCTTCAATTTTCCGGCCGTCCGAAAGACTCTATTATTCCCTTTGAAAAGGCCATCAAAGGCAACAGGGCCTAAAATAACCATATTTTCAGCGGCAGATTTCGTGATGTAGGTCCCTAAATCTTGCGGATAAAACAAGGACGATCGCATCGTAAAATCCATCTCTGTCTTGTCTATATTCGGCAAACCTTTAAAGCCAAAATCCCCCCGCAATAAACTTTTAGCACCAAAACCTAATTCAAAATTCTTCAAGTTCAAATCAGCCACCGTCCCGCTCAACAAACCCTTCAATTGATACATCCCTTTGTAATCATACATCGCCTCCACAAATCGACCTAAGTCCTCCCCTTTTACTAGCGCACCATTGAAATCCGCCTGCATATCTACATCCGTAATCCAACGCGTCATCGAGCTCATATCGCGGTAATTCACCACAAATTTTCGAGTCACACGGGAATCATTAAAACGTAAATCCAATTGATCAAAACGCATTTGGCGATCTGATATCATAAACAACGTATTCAAGCTTTTTACATCAAAACCGGTCAAAGGATCTCGCGTGCGCAAACCAATCGCTTGAAGTCCAAGCGTGTCATTCTTGATGTAAAAATTCTTGACTTTGGAATATACTTTCGCTAAAGTAAAGTGCGAAATATCGAAATGCCGGGGGCTTGCCTCACTCTTTCTCGTAAAATCATCGAGCGAAAATGCCCCATCAATAACCTCCGCTTCCGGTATAGTAAAAATAGACGTTGGCCCTTTTTTTGCCGTTTTTACACCACCCGTAATCCAGTTATCTAGGCGAAGTATAAATTCTTCGATATTCATTTTGCCCGATTTTTTCTCGAAAATCAAATGCACATTGGGGCGGGTCAAACGAGCATAATCGAGGCTCGGTTTCCCAGGCTGCAAGAACAAATGAGTAATGCTAAAATTCACATCCAGCTGTTCGATTTGAATCATTTTAGCGCCCCATGGATCTTTTACTTCTAACCCATAAATGCTCAACTCATCGAAAAACTTGATTTGAATCCCTTTCATTTTGACAGGATATCCAATCGCCTTTTCGACTTTAGGTGTTAGGTAATTCGCTAATAAAGTTTGGTTTACGGGGGCTCTGAGTAGAAGAATGGAGGCGAAAATCAACAAAAAAATCCCCAGCAATCCGTAGAGGATTGTTTTGACGAAGATTTTGAGATATTTGACCATATTGCCGTATTTTTGCGCAGAATTCTATTTTTATGAAGCTACTGGCTATTGAATCTTCTTGCGATGAAACTTCGGCTGCCGTGATGGTAGACGGCGTTTTGAAGTCTAACATCATCTCGACACAACTCATCCACACGGAATGGGGAGGCGTCGTTCCCGAATTAGCCAGCAGAGCTCATCAAAAATCGATCATCCCTGTCGTAACAGAGGCCCTGCAAAAAGCAAATATAAACAAAAATGAACTGAATGCCATTGCCTTCACAAGGGGCCCTGGGCTTTTGGGGGCTTTATTAATCGGCACCTCCTTTGCGAAATCCTTGGCACTTAGTCTAAACATTCCCTTAATCGAGGTAAATCATATGCAGGCGCACGTTTTGGCGCATTTCATTGAGGACCCGAAGCCTGCATTCCCCTTCCTTTGCCTGACAGTCAGTGGTGGACACACCCAATTGGTTTGGGTGAAATCAGCCCTCGACATGGAGGTTATTGGCGAAACGCAGGACGATGCCGTGGGCGAGGCTTTTGACAAAACCGCGAAACTGATCGGCCTACCTTACCCTGGTGGTCCATTAATTGATAAGCTTGCCAAAGAAGGTAACCCCGACCGCTTCCCCTTCTCCTTGGGTGAAATGCCCGGCCTGAACTTTAGTTTCTCTGGCATCAAAACCGCCATCCTCTACTTCCTCCAAAAAGAAGTCAAAAACAACCCGAACTTCATCGAAGAAAACAAAGCAGACATCTGCGCCTCCGTCCAAAAATCCCTCATCGACATGCTCCTTCGCAAAACGAAAAAAGCGATGAAGGAAATGAACTGCACCCAAATCGCCATCGCCGGCGGCGTTTCTGCCAACTCTGGTTTGCGCACACGTCTTCAAGAGATGGGCTCAGAAATGGGTTGGGAGGTTTTCATCCCAGCCTTCAGTTACTGTACCGATAACGCGGGAATGATCGCCATGGCGGGGCATTTTAAAGCGGAAGCGGGGGAGTTTTGTGGGCAGGATGTGAGTCCGTTAGCGAGGTATGAGCTCGCGACTAAGCCGCTCGTTTAGTCGGCGCATTGCGCCTTAGTCACGACTTCGTCGTCTAGTCGTCACTACGTGACTCAGTCATCGCTGCGCGATTTAGTCAAAGGGTCGCTTCTACGCAGCTTAGTTGTGACCAAGGCGCATCGCGCCGACTAAATCCGAAGGATGACTAAACGACGCAGTTGTGACCAAGGCGCATCGCGCCGACTAAATCCGAAGGATGACTAAACGACGCAGTCGTGACTAAGGCGCATCGCGCCGACTAAATCGCGAAGCGATGACTAAATCCGAAGGATGACTAAGACGAAGTCGACTTCTTACCCCTTCATCTCCTTCAAAGCATTCCAAAACGCCATCTTCAGCGTCTTCTCCGCATCCGTCAGCGATGAAATATAGCGCGGGAAGAAATAGACTAATTTTGATTCGATTTTGTCAATCTCGGTGGTAGGTAATTCTCCTTGCCAAACAGCCGGTTGTTGACCGATAAAAATGTAGCGCTGAGCACTACTCGTCTCCTTTAAGAATTCAGTGAAGCTTGGTTCTTCATCTGTTGGTGTATAAACAGACCAATCAGTTGGCCCTAAGACTAATGGCGGAGCAGAGAAAATAAGTTTTAAACGAGCTAGTTCGGCTTCGGCGATTTGGCCTACAACGACCCAAGGAGTGGAGACCTTAGGCTTAACTGCCGCAATAGCTTCTTCCTCCATGACAATAGCGGGGGATTCCGCTAGCTGTGCCTCCGACTTATCCTGCGGGACCCAGTAGATCTCGTCGAACTTGTACAAATCAGCTAATGAAATCCCCTCCATTTTGATGGTTTATGCTAATGAACCTCTTAACACACAAGCCTCGCGGTCTGGACCGGTCGAGATGAAGTTAATAGGTA
>CAJCBY010000261.1 GCA_903960725.1 uncultured Cytophagaceae bacterium
ATTGAGGCATCGTGAAGATTTTGTTCTTCAAATAGATGGGCATGAAGAAAATCGCCACAATTAATAAAGTTGCTGCAGCCATCCATTCGTAAGTTGCAATGGCTAGACCGAGTCTGAAACCATTACCTGACATACCAATAAATTGCTCTGCTGAGATATTAGACGCAATTAGTGACGCACCGATCGCCCACCAGGTTAAAGAACCTTCGGCTAAAAAGAAGTCATTTGAGTCAGATAATTCAGATTTTTTCTTGTTGTAAATCCAATAGCCGTAACCAGCTACTACTACGAAATAAAAGAGAAAAACGAGGTAATCGAGTGTTTGTAAACCGTTTGATTGCATAGAGTTTTGTAGTTAATTTTGGTCTTTAATTATCTAAATTAAGATTTTTATCGGAATTGTGCTAATCCCACAGCTCGGGTTTTACTAAAACCACCTCTTCCTCACGGTCTACAATGACCATTCCGGGTAATAAATCCTTCGTTTTACGCACATACTTTTTCGAAGTGACGATGACAGGACAAAGGGATTCTGTCTGTCTTTTTGAGAAATAAGCGGCTAAGCTCGCTGCCTTTTCGATGATGAAAGCAGGAACGGTTTTGTTTTGTGGATTCCGAATTACCACGTGAGAGCCAGAAACATCACGTGCGTGTAACCAGATATCCTGCTTCTTCGCATATTTAAGCGTAAGAAGATCGTTATTCTTTGCATTCTTCCCTACCCAAATCACCCAACCCTCTACCTCAAACTGCTTAAAGGGCAATTCGTCGGCGGATTTTTTATCGGTAGCTAAGGCCAAAAAAGGTTTTAAACCCTTCCGCGTTTCGACTAATTCTAGTACTTTCAATTTTTCGGCAATTTCTTCGATTTCTTGCTGCTTACGCGCAATATTCTCCTCCCAGTGCGCTAATTCTTTGGAAAAATTCTTTGCCTTTCGGTAGTAATTCTCCGCATTTGCGGCAGGACTGAGAGTAGAATTTAACTTAATCGTGATGGGCTGATTTCGGTAAAAATCTTCTAGCACTACCTTGCTTTCGCCTTCTGGAATTAAGTGCAAAAAAGCCATCAAAATGTTTCCTATCTCTTCGAATGGCACATTTGTCTCTCGGATCACCTTTTGCTTCTCCAACTCCTGCAGGTAGAGCTGTGATTTTGCCAAATTACGTTCCAATCCCTCTTTAATCTGTCTTTTCTCCCGTGTAAACTCCCCCACCGAATAATGCAACACATAGAATTGATTCAAGGCGGCAATCGGATCTGTTGTTTGATAAAGCGGTTCAGCTGATGGAGGGAATAAAGTAAATCCTATGCCTTTAGGTGTGGTAACCACGAAAAAAGTCCCTTCGTCTAGGATTTGAAGCATCTTTTGTAACAATGCCCAGCGGTCTTTCAAATTCAGATTCTCATATCCTAGCGCAGCAAGCCAAGCCTGGGCCTCTTTTCCTAACGTAGGAAATAAAGGAAAATACTCGCCTTCTGCCGCTTGAAAGGCTTCGAAACTTTGGTCGATGGGACGAGAGATGGAATTCAAAGCTAGCTCATCGTCTTTCTTGAGGCGTTTTTGGAACTGAGAATCATATTCCCCATCCCGGTATAAAATCAAATTAGCCCGATTACCAAAAAGCTTAAAAACGAGTAAATAATTACCCAAAAAATGTATCCCAAAGGCGCGCTCATTTTCATACATCTCCACCTCCTGCACTTCTGCTAAAAGTAAATCAGAGAATAGGTCGATGGAATTTCGACCAGCACGATGAAAGGAATCAGGGAATTGCAAGCTGGAAAACTGAGGACCGAGGGAGCATTTGATGTAGAAATCATCGCCGTTTTGGCGTTCAAAACCTAAAAC
>CAJCBY010000262.1 GCA_903960725.1 uncultured Cytophagaceae bacterium
AAATTTGCCGGTTTTGATACGCGTTCATTCAACGAGGTGATTGCCGTCGTGGGCAAGTCTACTTGGGATGTGATGAATGCGCGCAAGAAAATTAAAGCTGTGTGGGAAGTGGCGCCAGAAAGAAAAGAGATGGGAGTGAATAACCGTGAAACAACGGTTCCCTCTGGCTTAGAAAGTACGACGAAACATTACGCCCAAATGCTTGAAATGAGCAAAAAGCCGGGTGTCGTCGAGCGAAAAGACGGGGACCCTGAAAAGGCTTTCGCGGAGGCGAAACACGTGATTGAGCGGACTTATACCGCGCCTTTTTTAGCTCATAATATCATGGAACCTACGAACACGTTTGCACATTATGTGGGCGATAAAGTTCGGTTTGTTGCACCTATCCAAATCCCAGATTGGATTATGCCATCGATCGTGGCTCGTTTAGGCATTCCGAAGGAAAATATATCGATTGAATTAGTACGTATGGGCGGCGGTTTTGGTCGTCGTGCGTATGGCCACTATATGATCGAGGCGGCCTTGATTTCCAAGCAAGCGAATGCACCCGTTAAATTAATTTATTCGCGTGAGGATGATGTGAGTGCGGGTATTTACCGTCCGTCCTACCAGTTGACGTACCGCGCAGCGTTTGATGAAAATAAGAAGCTGATTGCTTTTCATGCCAAAGGTGGAGGCGTTCCTGAATCCCCTTTACATGCCAATCGTTTTCCGGCAGGAGCGATTGACAATTACCTAGCGGAGAGTTTTGTGATTCCATCGAACATTACGATTGGCGCTTTCCGTGCCCCTCGTTCGAACTTTAACGCGGCGGCGGAACAGTCGTTCTTGGATGAGATTTCAGAGTACATGGGCAAGGATCCGATTGCGTTCCGTTTGGAATTATTGCAGCGGGCTAAAGATAACCCGGTAGGCAAAACCAACGATTACGATGCGAGCCGCTATATGGGCGTGTTGGAATTAGTGCGCGAAAAATCGGGCTGGGGAAAACAGGAAAACGCGGGTAAAAAACGCGGGGTTTCAGCGTATTTCTGCCACAATTCCTATGCGGCACAGGTCATCGATTTACAGGTGAAAGGCGACCAAGTGACGGTTGACCAAGTAACGACAGCCTTGGATTGCGGTGTAGTTGTGAATCCGGAAGGGGCGAAAAACATGGCCGAGGGTGCGGCGATTGACGGAATTGGCAATGCCTTGTTTGGACAGTTGACGTTAACAGATGGTAAAACGGATCAAAAGAATTTTGACACTTATCGCATGATTCGTCACAATGAGGCACCGAAGAATATCGATGTGCATTTTGTGAAAAACGAAATTGATCCGACAGGATTAGGAGAGCCTCCATTCCCTCCGATTTTTGGGGCGATGGCGAATGCATTGTATCAGGCGACGGGGAAGCGTTTTTACCAACAGCCTTTTCAGCCACATTTAAATGGGTAGATGATATATGAAAAATGTCGTTATTATAATTCATTTGGTGATTTCAATTTTAGTATCATTTCAAACTACCGCTCAAAGTTCAGAAAAACCTTTGCAAGGTAATTGGTCAAAAGGTCCCTCTGAAAGGTTCTTTGGCGATGTTTGGGTAGAATATTTCATTAACGATTCGGAAAGTGACTTCCTTGCTTCTAGGGTTTTATTTGAACCTAAAGCTCGAAGCAATTGGCATAAACATACTGGCAAACAAATTATTTTTGGAGTGGATGGAGAAGGATATTTTAAAGAAAAGGGTAAGCCAATGATTCAACTAAAAAAGGGGGATTTAGTAGAAATTCTTCCTGGTGTCATTCATTCTCATGGTTCTTTAAATATACAATTTATTCAAGGTGTCATGATGAATGGTATTTCAAAAAAAGAATCTACTGTGTGGCTGAATCCTGTTATAGAGGAAGAGTTGTACGAAAAATAATGGTTGAACATATTACTTATTAAGAGGAGCAGTAATCAAAAAGAGGTTATAAACTTCTTACAATTAAAAGGGTGATTAATTCTTTTAAAACCTAATCAACCAGAATGGACTTATATTTTTTGGAAGTATAGGGGCGGTGCTAAAACCGAAGCAAAACGACCAGATTTGACACAATTTCGATACAATTAGATTATCCAATATAATACCTATACTATTATATTTTGACGTTTTTGTCCGTTTTGAGTTCAGTCAGATTTGTTTCATTCCCACCGTCCGGACCGCCAACTAAGAGAAAAGCTTCAAAGAAATTTGAGGCTTTTTTGTTTTCCATCAGGTAAGATTGAGTCTAATAACGATCTCGTTAAAATCATCTTTTATAAATTCCCAATATTTACCCCTTAAGCAAATAGGGTTTAGGTCGTCATCCGCATATTCAAAATTGGTTAAATTTTTAATCATTGTATTATTGTCATGGGAATACGGATAGCGCTTTTCATGTAATGTTATCATTTGTGGGATACTGAACCGTGCAAGTAATTCATGTAAATCCCAGAAGTCTTTTTTCCTACCACCTCTTTGAATAACATCCATTTTCATCGCAATAATTTCTTCAATTGAAGCCATTCGAATGGTGTCAATTACAATAAAGGGTTGGATAAATGGGTCTGTATAAAAAACATCTAATTTGACGGAATGTTCTTTGTCTTCTCCTATAAAGTAGGCTTTTCCAAGAGCTGGAGGCATGGTTGAGGTCGCGACATAATTGAATCGCTGTCTCAAAGAATAATCAATTTGGTCAAAGTCTATATCTCCATAGTTGATATCACTAAATAGATCGATATCGATTGATTCTCGGTGACCTATTTGTAAACTTAATGCGGTGCCACCTACTAAGCGAAAAGTATCAAAAATGGGGGTACTCATAACAATGAAAAGGCTTTTTTTCAACAACTCATTTATCGTGTTGAAGTATAGCGTTTTCATCGTTTGGTTTGGAATAAAGGGTATAGGGTGCTCCTGTTTGTTGTTTTAAGGCCTCAGTGATGATTGCTGCACCATAGAATTGCTTGATTTCATTTTTCTCAAGCTCATTTCCTCGTTCAAATATGCGTCGAATAACCGCATTCTTTTGCTTATTCCAATCGATTTGACTGATATCCGTATCCCAAAATACTGATTTTCTGATATTGGCTATAGTAGGTGTAGCCGGCTTGATTTTTTTCTTCTCTTCCTGAATTTCAAAGTAGGTTTGTAGTAATGCCAAACTACCCTCTTCTAAATCGAGTTGTCGTTCAATTTTTAGAGCTAAAGCGGTATTTAAATTTCGCTTGCCTTTTGTGATAGCATTTAGTGTTTGTGGGTGCTCCCCGATAGATAGGGCAAAAGGGCGCTGTGAGAGTGCTCTTTTTTTTAATTCCCGTTCTAAAATAATCCCGGGATGGATGCCTTTAAATTTTGAAATGAAGGAGTTCATAATTCAAATGTAAACAAAATTGTTTACAAATGGGTATTTTGGGAATAGTGATTTATACCACCAATAGCCCCATCTCCCTCAACTCCTCCACCGTTTCACCCTCCCAGAAAACGGTAAAGTCACCTAAACCTGCTTTGGCATATTCCTTTTCAAAGTCTTCAAATATCCACGTTTTGTCTGGTCCCACCGAAATAAGGACTAAGGTATTCAATAACCAAGAACCTAATTTCTCCGGCACAAGCAATTCCACCTCATCTCGTCCCATACTCAATTGCAGAATGGATTTCCCTCGAGAGGTCTTGCCTACAGTAGGAACTGGCCCTAGCCAACAAATTTTCGCATTGGGCTTAGGCATTTGTTCTGCCTCGGGTTTTAATATGCGCGCAATGTAGTTTTTAGGTATTAGCGTGCGGGGAATTTTGAAATCAAACCAGTCCTGAAGCGGCATGTCTAATCCGATGCCATGCATGTAATTGAATAAGGATTTCTTTAAACCTTCACTAAAACGGGCATGATCTGTACCTGTCGGATCCGCATGTTCTAAATCATTATTCGCGAAGCGTCCTGGTTCAGGATTCAGTATTTGAATTTTATATGTATCTGGATTTAGGCCTACTGGACTATGTGCCGTAAGAGCAAATTGATGCCAAAATCCCGAATGCATTACCCCATTCTCTACCAACTGACGAACTACTTCTAGTGAATCCACCGTCTCTTGTGCGGTTTGGGTAGGAAATCCATACATCAAATAGGCGTGAACTAATATGCCCGCTTGCGTAAAATGATCGGCTACCTGAGCCACTTGGGCCACCGTTACACCCTTATCAATTAAATTCAACAAGCGATCTGAGGCTACTTCCAAACCTCCGGAAACTGCGATACAGCCCGATCGGACGAGTAATTGGCATAAATCTTTGGTAAAACTCTTCTCAAAACGAATATTCGTCCACCAAACGACGGTCAAATCCCTGCGTATAATTTCTATCGCCACATCGCGCATCAAGGCCGGTGGTGCAGCTTCATCCACGAAATGAAATCCATTATTCCCTGTTTGCTGAATCATCGCTTCGATGCGATCGACTAGCAGGGGAGCCGTGGTGGCTTCGTAGTCTTTGATATAGGATAAAGAGATGTCGCAAAATGTGCACTTGCCCCAGTAACAACCGTGTGCCAGGGTCAATTTATTCCAGCGTCCATCGCTCCACAAGCGGTGCATCGGATTCGCGATTTCTATGACCGATAAGTAGTATTCCAAAGGCAAATCGGTGTAATCCGGAATCCCCACATCTTTCTGCTTCACGTCAGGATCTTTTGACCCATTTAGGTAAGTCACTACGCCATCGATGCAACAAAAAGTGCGTTTCAGATCTTTTAATTCGCGTGAACCTTTTAGATGATCCAATAGATTCATCAAAGGTGTTTCCCCGTCATCTAGCGTGATAAAGTCGACAAAATCAAAAACTCGAGGCTCCTGTAAAGAGCGTAATTCCGTATTCGCATACCCTCCACCAAAGGCGACTTTGATAGCTGGATGGTGTTTTTTAATCCACTGCCCACAACGTAAAGCACTATACAAGTTACCTGGGAATGGCGCAGTAATGGCAACTAACTCGGGTTTTTCGGTTTCTATTTTGGCCTTTAATA
>CAJCBY010000263.1 GCA_903960725.1 uncultured Cytophagaceae bacterium
GCTTGCGATATTCCGTAGAGTGTAGCTGACTTGTGGTAGACTTCCGTTTCCGGGGAGTTCAGGTATTTAGCCTGATTCTTCGCATCATTTCTAAGAATACGAGCACCAAAAGCAATAATCTTACCCGACACATTATGAATCGGGAAAATGACACGATTACGGAAACGGTCATAAACCTTTCCATCGTCATTCTTTTGTGTGACTAACCCTGCTTTCTCAATGATTTCCTGTGAAAAACCCTGCTTTAAGGCAGATTTCAAGAAAGCATCCCAGGCTTCCGGGCTATACCCTAAATCGAAGGATTGTAAGGTAGCGTCTGAGAAACCCCGTTCCTTGAAATAAGGCAAGGCGATGGATTTGCCTTCGTCAGTATCGTATAATTGTTTTTTGAAGAACTCTTTCGCGTATTCAAGGATAATGAGCAAGCTTTCGCGTTCGTTTTGACGAACAAGCTGGTCATCTGTCATCACCTCTTCTTGGATGTCGATGCCGTATTTTTTGGCCAAATGACGTAAAGCCTCGCCATACCCCAAACCTTCCATATCCATGACGAAACGAACGGAATCCCCGGCTTTACCGCAACCAAAACATTTGTAGATTCCCTTAGCAGGGGAGATAGAGAATGACGGCGTTTTCTCTCCATGAAACGGACAACAAGCCCAATAGTTCGCGCCTTTCTTCTTAATCGTTACATAATCCCCAATCACGTCTGCCACCGCAGCCGTTTGCTTTATTCGCTCGACGGTTTCGGGATCAATGCGCATATTACAATAATAAGCCGGCTAGAGTTGCTGATAAATAAGAGGCCAAAGTACCAGCGATCAAGGCTTTAAAGCCTAATTTTGCTAGATCAGAACGGCGTGAAGGGGCTAATTCACCTATACCACCGATTTGGATAGCTACAGAGGAAAAATTAGCAAATCCGCAAAGAGCAAAGCTGGTAATCGCAATCGTCTTAGGATCTAATGTATCCTTCAACTTCACCATATCTAAATAAGCAACGAACTCATTTACCACCATCTTCTTTCCCATTAAAGCACCTGCAACTTCCACATCTTGGGCAGGAACACCCATAGCAAAAGCAAAAACAGAGAATACTTTTCCCAAGATTGTATTCATAGATAACTCTGGATAATTAACCCATGCACCTATATGGCCTAAACCTAAATCAACTAATGCAATCAAGGCGATAAATCCAATCAACATCGCGATCACATTTAAACCCACTTTCAATCCTTCACTCGCTCCCGCTGCAATCGCATCAACTAAATTCGCGTGCGTTTTCGATAATTCTAATTTAACTTCCCCTTCCGTTTCGGACTTCTCTGTCTCAGGGAACATGATTTTCGAGATCACTAAAGCGCCAGGTGCCGCCATTAAACTAGCTGCTAATAAATAGGCCGCTGGAACCCCTAGAGAGATATATACGGCCATCACACCACCTGCAATACAAGCAAATGAGCCTGTCATCGAAGCCATTAACTCCGAATTCGTCATGTTTTTCAAGTAGGGCTTGATCATAATTTGAGCTTCCACTTGGCCTACAAAAGTAGATGCCACGTTCGACAGAGCCTCCGCCCCACTCACGCCCATCAGCCAATGAACACCTTTACCCACAAAAGCAACGACGCGCTGAAGCACTCCTAAATGATAAAACATATTCACTAATACGGCCACAAAAATGATCGTAGGAACTACTTTAAAGAAGAAAATATAATCATTCCCTGGACCAAAAGCCTTGATCATCAAGTCGCGATTCACTAAAGAACCGAAGACAAATTGTGCTCCTTTATCTGCTTGACCTAATAGGGTATTGATGGAATCGCCTAACCACTGAAAGAGGTTTTGGCCTACTTCTGTTTTCAAAATAAACACCGCTAACAAAACCTGCAGTAATAGACCGACACCTACTGTCCGGTAATTAATTGCTTTTCGGTTATTCGACATCAAAAATGATACACCCAAAATCAATACGATACCGAGCAATCCTGTAAATCTTTCCATGTGTTGTTTCTTGGTGTAATAAGCCTATTTCATATCTAGTTTTGTTTCTAGGCTAACAGTAAATTTATCAAATGCTAATTCGGCAACCAAATCCTCGTCTTTGATTTCGTAAAATTTCGTGTGAATATTAAACGGCTCTTCACTCTCGATTTTCCAATAGCTACCATCCTCCTGCATTTCATAGGAGTTTTTCGTATCGCGTAAATTCCAATCCAAAATAGTAATGGCTAAATTTTTAGCGCGCGTATTCACTAATTCAAAAAGAGATTCGATTCGTCTGTCAAAGCTTCGTACCATCACATCCGCGCTACCCCCATAAATTTTAGAATCACCGGCATTATGGAAATAATACAAACGCGTATGTTCTAAATACTCCCCTACAATTGATTTAATGAAGATATTCTCCGACAAACCTTTGCGTTGCGGACGAAGACAGCAGATACCTCGAACAATTAATAGCACAGGTAAACCCGCCTGAGAAGCCTTATATAAAGCCTCCATGGTCTTCAAATCTTGTAAGGAATTGATTTTCCAGCAAATACCTGCCGGTAAACCTTCTTTGTGATTCTTCACCTCATTTTCGATCATCTCGATCAAGCGATTCCGCATATCGCGTGGCGCGGTGATCAAATGCTCGTAATGGGTAGGCATCGAATGGCCTGTAATTACATTGAAAAACTCGGAAATATCTTGAGTAATACGCGTATCCGTCGTTAGAAGACCAATGTCAGTATATAATTTGGCCGTATCCTCGTTATAATTTCCAGACGAAAGGTGGGCATAACTCACCACGTGATTGCCTTCGTTACGAATCACTTGTAGTAATTTCGTATGCGTCTTTAAGCCCGGAATACCATAAATCACGAAGCAACCCGCTTTCTGCAATTTAGTCGCCTCCTTGATATTGTTCTCCTCATCGAAACGCGCCTTCACTTCGAATAACACAGAAACGTGTTTTCCTTGTTCTGCTGCCCGCAATAAGGCACTCGAAATACGAGAATTTTTAGAAATCCGATACAAGGTGATCTTAATGGCTAACACTTTGGGATCATCCGCCGCCTGTTCTAATAATTGAATGACAGGTTCAAAGTTGTTATACGGATGGTGCAATAAAATGTCTCCGCGTTTAATCGAATCAAAAATATCATCAATCACCACAGACTTTAGGCCTAAAGCTGGAACTACTGATGGATTAACCGCCAGTTGTGTTCTAAACTCCTCATGTTTTAATATCTGCCAAAAGCACGTAAAATCTAAAATCGAATTCTTAACAAAAATGTCAGATTGATCTAAATTCCATCGCTTTAACATTTCCGTCAACAAGAATTCAGAATGAAATTTCTCCACCTCCACTCTCGTCACACGACCTAAACGACGGTCTTTAATCTTTTTCTTTACCTCATCCACAAAATCCGTATCCGAATCTTCATGTTCCACTAAATCAAAATCCCCGTTGCGCGTAATGCGGAACAAGGTCGTCGACTCAATCTCCACATTCCGGTACAATACTTGCAAATGGTGGCGAATAATCTCTTCAATCGGAATAAATAACACTTTATCCTCTCTTTCTATCACGTAAAAACGCTTTAGATTCAGCGGAATCTGCACAAAAGAGATCTTTTGCTCCCGTTCATTTTTTGTCTTTTTCTTATCCGAAAGACCCACCGTCACCACCCCAAAAATCAAGGTCTTCGCTAACAAACTAGGGAATGTATGTGTGTGATCAAACACCATCGGTGTAAGCATCGGATAAATCGTCCGCTGAAAGTAGGTCGCAACCTCTTCCGTCTCCTCCTCATTCAAATCATCTAAACAAGCCAATAAAAGTCCATTCTCCGGAAATAAAGGCAAAATCTCTTCCATGAAAAGTCGGTGCTTTTCTTTCGTAAACTCCTGCGCTTGACTAATAATGGCCTGCTTGAACGGTACTTCTCGCAAACCGCAATAATCCGTCCTCTCCTTACCTAAATCGATGTAATTATACAATGAACCCATTCGGATAGTAAAGAACTCATCCAAATTAGAGGCTGTAATCGCTAAAAATTTCAAGCGATCAAAAAGTGACTTAGAACTATCGCGCGCCTGGTCTAATACCCGCTCATCAAACTTCAACCAAGATAAATCTCGGGAGATGAATTTTGATTTTGCAATCGTCTCATTCGATTTTACAGTGGATTTATCATAGACACGACTCTGCTCACGAGGAGCCATCAAATTAATTTTCCAATTCGTAGGCGTAAGTAATGACAAAAGATTCCCGGCAAGGGAATCTTTTGACTCTTCGTGTTTCAGTATTTTATCTAATTCACTCATATTTATTCAGTAGGGACTTGATTTTTGATTGCTTGGTAATCAGAACCTAAACGCCCCATTTCTGTAGCCAAGAATTTCTGAAGTTCTAAATTAAACAAGCGCTTCTCCTCTTCTGTTAAGGAATTGTAAAAGTCTTTCAATTCCTGATTGATCACTTGCTTTTCCTCCAGCGTCTCCGCGTGAATACCACGCAAATGATACGACTTAAAATCAAAATTCATTCTAAACGTCTACTTTAGCATATTTAGCATTCTTCTCAATAAAGTCACGACGAGGCGCCACTTCATCTCCCATTAACATCGAGAACAATAAATCAGCTTCAATCGCAGATTCCACCGTCACTTGTTTCAAGGTACGAGACTCAGGGTTCATCGTAGTTTCCCACAATTGCTCCGCGTTCATCTCTCCAAGACCCTTATAACGTTGTACGCCTACGTTATCTTCTTTACCACCACCGGCTAATTCTTGAATCGCCTGTGTACGTTGATCTTCTGTCCAAACATA
>CAJCBY010000264.1 GCA_903960725.1 uncultured Cytophagaceae bacterium
ATACCTGCTACCGTATTGTAGCGAGAGGTTTGATCAAGCCATTTACCGTTTTCATCTAACCACCTGGTTGCGTGGTGGTTATTCATTTGCCGTCCTCCTGAGTGTGGGTCAAACTGAATATCAGGATGGCCGTATAACTGAGCAAAATACTGAGGCCACGTCAAATCCCCGATGGCAGCACCGATGGTTTGGTCTCTGTAATAACCGGAAATATAGTCCCCTGGGCGCATGGAGCTCGCTAAAGCGATTTGGCATACTTCTTTTCCATCCCCATAAATTCCGAATTTCGCTCGACCCGAAAATACTTCTTTACGCACCAAAAGACTACATGCGCGGCTAATAGCAGCCAAGCGATAGTCTTCGAGAACCGCAGCAGGATCGAAGGAAAGGTTAGGAGTAGAGAAAGTAACTGAATTCAAATGCTTGGTCTTATTAAACACGTAAAAATACAACAAATTCCTCGGCGTCCAAACAGAATCCGGACAAGAAACTTGCCGAAATCTTTTATTGTTTATAGATTTGGACCGTACAAAAAATCAATGAAATTAGATATGAAAAAATTAATCACCCTATTTGCTCTTGTTTTAGGCTTTGCCTTCACTTCGAATGCGCAAGGTGCTTTGAAATTCAAACAAGAAAAGCACGATTTTGGAACGATCACTGAAGGAACAGTGGCAACTTACAGCTTTGAATTCACGAATACAGGTAAGACGCCTGTGGTTATTTCTAACGTTCAACCTTCTTGTGGTTGCACGACTCCAGAGTGGACAAGAGAGCCAGTTATGCCAGGTAAAACAGGTAAAGTAACGGCGTCTTATAATTCAGCTGGACGCCCTGGAAACTTCAACAAAACGGTGACCGTCATGAATAACGGACAAATGTCTCAGATCGTTTTATCTATCCAAGGTAGCGTAGCTGCCAAGAGATAATTAAAAATTTAATTAAAAAAAAGCTCTCTGTTCATCGCAGAGAGCTTTTTTTATTAGTCGCGGTTTTTAAGACCCTCCTTCTCTCGCAAGCCATTAATCCAACCCGCAATCTTTAGCACATCCGCTTTAGGCACATGGCTCATAGGCGCCATTTCAGTTGCGTAATCAGGCCAGTTTTGCGGATTAGGTTTGTATACTAACTCTAAAATCTGCTGGTTCGAATAGTTACGCTTGGCGATTTCCGTGAAGGCAGGTCCTATTAATTTGCTGTCTTTCGCGTGGCAAGCGGAGCAGGTGTGTTTCTTTAACAGACTAGCAATCCCTAAATCATTGCCCAACGAATTTTTAACCACTCTTACTTCTGTCACCTTCGTGAAAATTTGGTCCTGAGGTGCCGCCGCCACTAAAACAGGCCCTGCAGGAATCTCATTCAAGGTATAATAAGCTGTTTCGTGCAATAATGGCTCCCCTTTCTCATTCAACACCCCTTTTAGCGTAAATTCATGGATGAAAAACTGGCGAATCCCATCGATGGAGATGCGTACTTTCTTACGATCTGCTGACACTTCCACCCCTTTAATTTTCAAGTCCTTTAACTCGATAATTGGTGAACCGTATTGGTGTTGGTATTTGTAGATGTAAGAGCGAATCGCATAAGATGCCGCTTTTTTAACTGAATTTGCGTCCACAGGTTGTGTAAAGCTAAATTCGAATCCATCTGATTTTGCTTTGATCATATCAATTTCGAACGGCATATTTCCGTTCCAAAATAAACGTTGCAAGCCAAAATCATCCTTTCCCGTACTTCCCCATCCACGCGATGTCATACCGACGAACATGCTGCCATCTAAGCCAAAACGCTCCCGTAAAATCCCCGACTGGAATCCCTCGCGGTAGTTAATGGCAAAACCTTGGTAAACGCCATTCACTTTCTCAAGACCCATACGCATCACCTTTGATTGGCCTTGATCTGCCACGAAATACTGACCAGGGAATGGGCTAAACTTGCCTTTTGTTGTGTCCTGTAAAATGTCTGAAGTGGAAATACCCATAATGGCATGAGGGAACCACACCGCCGGTAATTTAATCTTTGGATTTTTCTTCGCCGCCTCGAACATAGGTGACCCATTGTCTTGAATTTCTTCTAGGCTTAATTTCAATGGACTATTCGGTTCTTTGGCCCATTTCAAACCGCCTGGATTACCCGCAAATTCGCCTTTGGCTAAATGCGTCACTCGACCTGAGCCTACCCAGTCCCCTTGATTTTCACCATAAAACAAGTCGCCCTCATCATTAAAGCTATAGCCTGCAGGAGAACGTAAACCACCAGCAAATGGCTCCATTTTCCCGTCTGGAGAGATTTTAACGAACCAACCACGCCATTTGGCAAACTTACCTTCACCAAAACCTACCCACGCTAAATTCAAACTCACCCACATATCGCCGTTCTTGTCGATCACAGGCCCGTAGGTATATTCGTGGTAATTACCGGACAAATCAAACGTGTAAATCGGCTCGTACAAATCCGCTACGCCATCGCGATCCGTGTCGGTAATCTTCGTCAACTCCCCGCGTTGGGAGCAATAAAAAGCACCATCCTTGTAGGCAAGGCCTAAAACCTCGTGCAAACCACTGGCGAAACGACGGTAGTAAGTTTGATGACTCGATTTTTGGTAGGGATTCTCCACAATCCAAATCTCCCCCCTCCGCGTACTGACCGCTAAACGGCCATCTGGCATCGTAGCTAAACCTCCAACCTCTAAATAAATCTCTTTCGGGATCGGAAGGGTCTTAATTTCATAATAATCCTGCTCCTTTTTAGAAGTCGGTTTTGTCTGCGCAAAAGCACCTAGCGCTACGGCAAACAATAAAACAAAGGCTGTATATTTTTTCATCATTACCAAATCAAAT
>CAJCBY010000265.1 GCA_903960725.1 uncultured Cytophagaceae bacterium
GTCCTTTTTTTAGATACTATGTTTGAGAATTTAAGTTCGAAGTTGACCACTGCTATGCGTACCCTGAAGGGGAACGGTAGAATTACGGATATTAACGTTGCTGCAACGGTGAAGGAAATTCGCCGGGCCTTGATGGACGCGGACGTTAACTACAAGGTGGCGAAAGAAATCACGGATCGTATTAAGGATCAGGCGATGGGCCAAAAAATCCTAATTGCCGTCGAGCCTGGTCAATTGCTGACCAAAATTGTCCATGATGAATTAACCCAGTTAATGGGTGGTCAGAAGCAGGATATTAATCTAAAAGGGGAACCTGCAGTTGTTTTAATTGCTGGTTTACAGGGTTCTGGAAAGACGACTTTTTCGGGTAAATTAGCTCAATACATTAAAAAAGGGGGGCGCAATGTGCTTTTAGTAGCCTGCGATATTTACCGCCCTGCGGCGATTGACCAATTGAAAGTGTTGGGAGAGCAAGTGGGTGTGGAAGTGTACGCTGAGCCTGAAAATAAGAATGCAGTAAGCATCGCGGAGAACGCTTTGTCCTATGCTCGTAAGATGGGCAAGAAGGTGGTTATCGTCGATACAGCTGGTCGTTTAGCGGTTGATGAAGTGATGATGAATGAGATTGCAGCCGTGAAGGATGCGATTAAGCCGACGGAGATTTTATTCGTCGTGGATTCCATGACGGGTCAAGATGCGGTGAATACGGCGAAGACCTTTAATGATCGATTGAATTTTGATGGCGTTGTCTTAACTAAATTAGATGGGGATTCCCGCGGTGGTGCGGCCCTTTCTATCCGTCAAATTGTTGATAAACCTATCAAATTCATTTCTACCGGGGAGAAAATGGAAGCCTTGGATCAGTTCTATCCTGATCGTATGGCAAACCGTATCCTCGGAATGGGGGACGTTTTATCCTTAGTGGAGCGTGCGCAGCAGGCTTTTGACGAAGATGAAGCGGCTCGTTTAAATAAGAAGATTCGTCAAAACAACTTCACCTTCGAAGACTTCTATGCACAACTACAGCAAATCAAGAAGATGGGTAACATCAAAGATTTGATGGGCATGGTGCCGGGAATGGGTCAAGCCGTGAAGGATGTGGATATTTCTAATGATTCATTCAAGCCGATCGAAGCGATTATCAATTCGATGACAGCGAAAGAGCGCCAAAATCCAGACATTTTAAACCCATCACGCAAGAATCGCATTGTGGCAGGATCGGGCACATCGATTCAAGAGGTGAATAACCTGTTGAAGCAGTTCGAAGACATGCGCAAAATGATGAAGATGATGAACAAGGTGCAAGATGGAAAGATGAAGATGCCTAATTTAGGGGGCATGTTCAAGCGCTAATTACTTTCGAATTAACGCTCCAATTTCCTTCTCGAATCCTTTCATTAAGCGATCCATCGTGGACTCAATCACCTTATCTGTTAAGGTTTGAGCCTCATCCTGTAGCGTAAAGCTCACAGAATAGGCCTTCTTTCCTTCGCCTAGGTTTTTGCCCTCATACACGTCGAAGATCGATACATTTTTCAGCAAATTCTTCTCGTATTGCTCGGCAAGTTTGCGAATCGCTTGGTAGCTCACCGCTTTGTCCACCACTAAAGATAAGTCACGACGCACCTCAGGGAATTTAGAAATCTCCTGGTACACGAAGTCTGCTTTCTCTTGCTTCAC
>CAJCBY010000266.1 GCA_903960725.1 uncultured Cytophagaceae bacterium
ATTGCGGTTTTTGGTCCAAATTCCCCTAAAACAAACACCCCCCAAGACGCCTTCAAAAATCCCACTACGGTGTATGGTATCTCCAAACTAGCCGGCGAACATTGGTGTGAATATTATTTCAATACCTACAGTGTAGACGTGCGAAGTCTGCGTTTCCCCGGACTAATAGGCTATAAATCATTACCCGGTGGCGGCACAACCGATTATGCCGTTGACATTTATTACAAAGCAGTAAACAAAGAACCATTTACCTGCTTCCTGCAAGAGGACACGGCCCTGCCCATGATGTACATGGAGGATGCTGTGCAAGCCACCTTACAATTAATGGAAGCTCCGGCATCTAACATCCACATCAGAACTAGCTATAATCTAGCGGGAATGAGTTTTTCGCCTAAGGAAATAGCGGAAAGCATTCGTTCTCACTACCCAGAATTTAACATTCAATACGCACCAGATTTCAGACAAAAAATCGCAGATTCGTGGCCATCGAGTATCAATGATGACTGCGCTAGAAACGACTGGGGTTGGAAAGCTTCGTTTGGCTTAGCTGAAATGACTGCTGAAATTCTCACTCAATTGCCCTCCCAAATCCAAAAAATATAACCTTATGTACGAGCAATATAAACCATTCATCTCGAAAGAAATTGAGTCCATTAAAGAGGCTGGATTATACAAAAAAGAGCGGGTAATTACCTCGCCACAAGCGGCAGAAATTACGATTCAGGGCGGCAAGAAAGTCTATAATTTTTGTGCAAATAATTACTTAGGCCTTTCTTCGCATCCTGCCGTAATTCAAGCAGCAAAAGATGCGATCGATACCCATGGATTTGGGCTATCGTCGGTTCGCTTTATTTGTGGCACACAGGATATTCACAAAACCTTAGAAGAAAAAATTTCTGCCTTCTTAGGAACGGAAGATACGATTCTATATGCCGCTGCATTTGATGCAAACGGTGGAGTTTTTGAGCCTTTGTTAGGGGAAAAAGATGCGATTATATCTGATGCGTTGAACCATGCCTCCATCATCGATGGTATTCGATTATGTAAGTCGATGCGTTACCGATATGAGCACAATTCGATGGACGATTTAGAGGCGAAATTAAAGCAAGCAATTGCGGATGGGGCTGTACAAAAAATGATTGTCACAGACAGTGTGTTTTCGATGGATGGCACCATAGCGCAGTTAGATAAAATTGTTGCCTTAGCGGAAAAATACGAAGCCATGATCATGATAGACGAGTGTCACTCTTCTGGCTTTATGGGAAAGACAGGACGTGGAGTGCACGAACTGAAAGGGGTGATGGGTAAAATCGATATCATTACCGGCACCTTAGGCAAAGCACTAGGCGGAGCATCAGGCGGATTTACCTCAGGCCGAAAGGAAATTATCGACCTATTAAGACAGCGTTCAAGACCCTATTTATTTTCAAATACCTTAGCGCCATCCATTACCGGGGCATCGATTGCCGTTTTTGATCTGTTGTCTAAAACGACGGAATTACGCGATAAGCTAGAAGAAAATACGGCGTATTTCCGGGAGAAAATTGTCGCTGCAGGTTTCGATACTAAGCCCGGCGAACATCCGATCATTCCGATCATGTTATATGATGCGGTTATCTCCCAAAAGATGGCGGAAAAACTC
>CAJCBY010000267.1 GCA_903960725.1 uncultured Cytophagaceae bacterium
CTCCGCGTATTTCTTCAACTTATCGAGTGGATAATCCCCCGCGATGTTGATGTTCATGATCGGAAACTCGGAGAAGTTGACCTCGGCCACGGATGGCTCGCGCGTCAAGTCTTTTGGCAAATCAGCGATCGCTTTGTCGACCGCATCTTGTGTCCGTTGCTTCGCAATGGGGACGGTGACGTCCGTGTTGAATTCAACGATAATGACCGAAACATCCTGCAAGGCATTCGACTTTACGCGCTTTACACCTGTTATCGACTTGATTTGTTTTTCGATCGGTTTATTGATCGTATTCTCGATGTCAGAGGGAGTCGTTCCAGCGTAGACTGTTTGGATGACCATTTGAGGCACCACGATGTCTGGGAATTGCTCCTTAGGCAAGCTCGAGTAGATTCCCATCCCCGCCACAAAAATGATGAACGTGAAGATGTAAACCGTCGTGCGATTTTGGGCTAACCAGCCCACCATGTTATAGATCAAGCCTTTGCCTTCTGGCAATTGCTCATTTTTGATATTTTTTTCCATTTTCTACTTAGAATGAGATGGCTGTACCATCCACTAAATCTTGAAATCCTTGTGTAATAAGTGAATCGCCTGCTTTCAGACCTTCTGTGATCTCTGCTTGGCCATTGTAGGTTAAGCCTACTGTCACCTGACGCGCACGAGCCACTTTTTTGCCATTTTCTTCTACCGCCACATACACTAGATTTCCTTTTTCTGTCTTTTGGATGATGTTTTCGCTGATCACGATCGCGTTTTTCTTCGATGTATCGTTGATGTTAATCACCGCTAATAAGTTCGGCTTTAATTCGCCACCTGCGTTCGGGATGCGTGCTTCGATGTCGAACGTACGTGTTAACGGGTTCACCATTTTAGACACTAACGAAATGCGGGCTTTCAATTCCTTGTTTAAATCCGGGAATTTGATGCTGATTTCATCGCCTTGTTTCACAGTTCCTACGTAGGTATCTGCGATTTTAGCCGCGATCTTTAGGTTGCCTAAGTTCACGATTTGAACGATTGGCACACCTGGAGCGCCCATCTCGCCTGCTTTTTGGCGAACTAATTCAATCGTTCCAGAGATCGGAGCCGTTACGCGAGATAAGCCTAATTGCGCTTTCAATGTCACGATTCTTTTCTCCAAAGATTCCACGTTCGACTTCGCACTCAAATACTGAATCTCCGTTCCGATTTGCTGATCCCAAAGCGCTTTTTGCTTCGTATATATCGTTTTCGCTAACGACAATTGCTGGCGAATCTCTTCTACTGACTCCTTTAAGATGTTATTATCTAACGTCGCAATCAACTGCCCTTTCGATACGGTTTGTCCCGCTACCACTGGCAACGTTAAAATTACACCCCCTGTTTGCGGGCTTACTAATACCGTGTTTTCAGCGACCACATTTCCTTGCGCCTCTACGAAGTGCTGGAAGTTTTGTGCCACTAATGGACTCACGCTTACTGCGATCACTTTAGTCGCCGCTTTATCAGCAGGTGTACCGACTTCTTTTTCCAAAGCCGCAATTTTCGCCTGGATTTCTTTCGCTTGACTCTTTAAGTCAGCTAATTCTTGTTTTTTATCTTTCGATCCGCATGCCGCGAATAAGATGATTCCACTGAGGAGGATAGCTATTTTTTTCATGTTTCTGTTAGTCTATGTATAGTGTACCGTTTGCTTTTTCTACTTCTACTTTGGCAATCAACGCATTGTATAATGCGGTAAAATAATTCGCTTGTGATTCTTTGATGGATGTTTCTGCATTCAAAACCTCTAAGTTTGAACCTACTCCGTTTTGGTATTTCACCCGCGTTACGCGAGAGATTTCATTCGCTAATTCTAGGTTCGCCTTTTGTTCTTTCATGGATTCCAAAGCATTCTTCATCGTAATGCTCGCCTGCGAACGCTGCAAGTCAATCGACGACTTTAACAAGCTGTAAGATTGACGCACCTTTTGAAGGTTGTTCGCTGATTGAATGGCTCTGTATTTTTTCGAATAGCCATCGAAGATTGGAATCTGCAAGGCAACTGTTACAGCGGCATTATCGAACCAAGGCTTGCTCACTAAATCACCAAATCCATTCGCTCCCGCGTTGTAACCATAATTTGCGTTTAACAAAAGACGAGGCAAATAACCTGCCTTGATGCTTTTTAAATCTAATTCGGCTAAGTTCTCTTGGGTTTGCAAGATGGAATATTCGATGCGATTAGAATAATTGAAATCACCCGCAGCATTCATATTAAACGTCGCTAATTCTACTTTTTCTAATGACTCGCTTAATTTGATAGGCTCCTCCATTGGGAATCCCATTTGGAACTTCAACAAGGAATAACTCAATTCTTGTAAGCGATTTACATTATCTAACTCAGTACGCAAATTGTTCGCTTGCACATCTAACCGCTGCACATCGATCTTCTCTACGAAACCTTGCTTGTTTAATTCACGCGTCTCCTTCAATAAAGTATCTAAGCGCGCAACGTTCAAGGCTAAAAGACTCTGGCGTTTTTCATTAACCAAAATCCCGTAATAGGCCTTCGTCACATTCTCTGCAACCTGTTGCTTGGATTGTGTAACAGACTTCACGGCTAAATCTTTGTAGACAGAAGATGCCTTCAAGCCGAGTAAATACGTACCGTCAAAAACCAATTGGCTTAATCCTACATTCGCGAATCCCGCATTATCTACCCCAAATTTCGCCGCAATCAATTCCCCTTCAGCCGCCGCCGGATTGAAAATTCTGGCTGGGATAAATACACGTTGTAAGATGAGGTTGTTAGTGAGCGAAAGAGACCCATTGACTTGAGGTAAGCCCATCGCTCTGATTTCATTCACCTTTGCATTTGCATTCTGCAAGTCGATCTGGCTATTTTTCACTTGAACCTGGTGTGCAATTGCATAGTCTACGGCTTGCTTTAAGCTATAGTTCTGCGCAGTGGCTGCGATCGAGGTCAATAAAAATAGACCGGCATAGATTTTTCTTAGGCGGATCATGATTTTAAATTGTTTTGGTAAGATGTATAAAGCGTTAAACCTTTTTCGGTTAAGATTCCTCGCATGAAAATGTCCATCAGCGTCAGCTGGGTTTCGTACAAGGATAATTTGTTATTTGGAAAGAAATCAGGATTAAAGGCGAGATCAACTTCAGCCATCCGAAGACGGGCTAATAATTCGAAGTCAATATCATTTCTGAAATAGCCGAATTGCGCCCCCTTCTTAAAGTCGGCAATCAGGTTTTTGTGAATGCATTTTTCGCCGTGCTCGGTGAAAAGTTGAAAGGCTTTCGGGAAGTATTTTTGAATCTCATATAATAGGCGCGGATTCATCTGAGTAAACAGATCTTTGGTCATCTCAAAAGACTGAAAGATCTTTTCAATCACGTTTGGATATAGCCTATCGAGCTCATCCCATTTCAAATCGTCCTGCACAATGAACGCTTGCACGACTTCATAGACCATCGAGTCTTTATCCGGAAAATGTTGATAAATCGTTTTTTTAGAAATGCCTAGTTCGCTCGCAATCGCATCCATCGTTACCGACTTGACGCCGTAACGAAAGAATAATTGTGTTCCTTTTTCTAGAATGCGCGATTTCATTTGCTTGCCCCGTTGATTAACCGGGAAGCAAAACTATGGAAACTTTTAGAGACTACAAAGTTTTCTTGTATTATTTTAAGATAACTAGTCTATTAAATTTTATTAACGGCCAAAATCGTCCTGCAAACGGACGATATCCGATTCATCTGACGGATGCGCTACATCGGTATGTTGCCAAATCTCCGTCACCACCCCCCAGTTATCTAAACCAACTAAACGATGTCGCGTTCCGGTGGGCAAGGTAATCAATTCGCCCTCTTGGTAAACACCCGGAGCTGATTGCTCATCCGTCTCCGAGATTACGACTCCTACAGGACCAGAATTTACTGTCCAAACCTCCGCTCTACGGAAATGGTATTGCCAGGACAAACGCTTCTCCGGTGCCACCACTAAAAACTTAGGGCTTAACTTCTGCGTGATTTGAATCGCATCCATCGAAAGTTGTGGGAAGTACTGTGCCGCAAACTTCGCTGCCTGCGTTTCGTCTAATACAAAGAAACCTCCCCATGGACGGCTGTGGTCTTTGTCGACAATAATATAACCTTGAGAGAGGATGTAAGCTTCGACTTGTGCGAAGACTTCAGAAGCAGGAGTGGTTGCGCTAAAATTCATAGCACAAAAATAAAAAAAAGACGGGAGAGCATCCCGTCTTTTCTAGTCTATTTATTGAATGGTCACTTACAGTGTCCAGCCTTTGCGGTATTCGCTTCTAACGAATTGGTTCGCAGGCTCAAAGTTTGTGATGCGCATGTTCGCTGCATCCCACTCCAGTTTTTGACGACCGATGTATTTTGCATTACGGCCTTCGCCTTCGCGTAACATGTACGAACGAATCGCCAGGTTACCCATTAATACGGATTCCGTAAATGGAGCGGCATAATCGAATGGAGAACTTACTTCCATATTGCCAAAGCCTGCTTTACAAGCCTCCACCCACTGCGTGTTGTGTCCACCATCTCCACCTTTCACACGCGCTAAGCTTGCTTTAGGAAGTTCTGATTCGTCTACGCGTACGCCATTTTTAAACACTTTAGGATACATACCATACGTTCCACAAGTCATAATTCCTTTTGTACCGATTAAGATAACCCCGTTCGAACCATCTGGATCACCGATCATCTCTGTCGCTGGAATTCCATCTGGATGTGGAGCACGTAGGCCACCATCAAACCAAGTCAATTTCACCGGGGAATTATTCTTCTTCGAAGGACCATAGTGTAAAGTCACCATCGAGCTAGGAGGACATCCTTGAGGAATGTATTCTGGTGTCCAGTCTTGTAAGAAGACAGATCCTACCGAACATTCTACGTCGATGGCATCGCGGATACCTAGTACTTTGAATGGAGGGTCTAATAGGTGACATCCCATGTCGCCTAAGGCACCCGTACCATAATCCCACCAGCCTCTCCACTTGAATGGAAGCAATGCTGGATTGTATTCTCTATATTTTGCTGGTCCTAACCAAAGATCCCAATCTAACTCTGCCGGCGCTGGAGATCCAGCAGCAGGATAGGCAATCCCTTGTGGCCATACGGGACGATTCGTCCAAACATATACTTCTTTTACTTTTCCGATTGCACCGCCATCGAACCACTCTACCATTTTGCGAACACCATCGCCTGATGAACCTTGGTTACCCATTTGAGTAACTACTTGCATCTCACGCGCTTTTTCGCCTAGAAGACGAGCCTCGTAAATATCGTGTGTTAGGGGTTTTTGAACGTATACGTGCTTCTTGCGACGCATCGCTTCCATCGCTATCGTGGCGTGGGTATGATCAGGAGTAGAAACGATGACCGCATCTACGTTACTTCCTTCTTTGTCTAATGCAGCGCGGAAATCGCGGTAGTAATTCGCATTAGGGAGGTCTTTTTTGATTCTAACAATTTGGCGATCATCTACGTCGACTACTGCGACGATGTTTTCAGCACCCTTGTTATACGAATTCATGATATCGCTGTAGCCTTTTCCGCCACCACCGACACCCATAATGTTTAATTTGTCTGAAGGAGCCGTGTAGCCTTTGCCTAATACATGGCGCGGCACAATATAGAAACTGGCTGCGGCTAATCCAGCTTTTTGCAGGAAGTTCCGTCTTGAAGTGTTACTCATGGTTGATAGGTTTTAATGATTGAATGTAAGTTTGGAAAAAAAATTTAGAAAACAAAAAAAGGGGTCAGCTTTCGCTAACCCCTCTCCGTATAGAACAGATAAATGTTCTTATTCAGCTTTCTTAGATTTCTTCTCTAATTTTTTAATCGCTTGTTCTCTTTCAGCGCCTTCCATTTGCTCTTTTAAAGCAGATAAAGCACCGATATCGCCCATAGTCGATTTCTCAGCTGATACAGTGGCAGTTTTCTCAGCAGATTTCGCTGCTTTCTTCTTCTCTGGCTTCGCAGCAGCAGCATCAGCCGCTACTTCTTCCGCCGTTGCCGCCGTGAATGTACGTGTGTGTGATAAGATGATCTTACGCTCTTCTTTGTGGAATTCTGTTACCACGAAGTCTAACGCCTCACCTACCTCAGCAACTGACTCATCTGCCTTAGTTAACTGCTTCAAAGGAGCTAATCCTTCGATACCGTATGGCAATTCTAAAACACCGAACTTCTCGTTTTTAGAGATGATCGTTGATTTGTGAGTTGAACCTAAAGTGAATACACTTTCAAATGTATCCCAAGGGTTTTCTTCTAATTGTTTGTGACCTAAAGCTAAACGACGGTTATCCGCGTCTAATTCGATTACGATAACATCTAAAGAATCCCCTACTTTAACGAATTCAGATGGGTGCTTGATTTTCTTCGTCCA
>CAJCBY010000268.1 GCA_903960725.1 uncultured Cytophagaceae bacterium
AAGAGGGAATCACTCTTTTGAATCAAGGAAACTTCTAAGACGCTTACACCTGTAACCTGCTCTTTTTGAAGATTTTGCAGCCACATTTCGCGTACCTCGCCTTCTATTTCTTTCGACGACTTTTTACACGAATTTAGAACAAATAGGGTGGCTATGGCCATTAACAATACTCTAATCATGCTGCAAAAATGGGTATTTTTCCCGAAAAAAGGAAAAAGAAATTACTACATTTGAAGTATGTTTGATTTGCTGGATTTCATGAATGCTGGTATACTCTGTGGATTACTCACCGTGTATATATTGTTATTCAAGAAAAATGCCCTTCGTTCTTACTCAGATTTTGTGTTGTCTACCTCTATTTTATGCCAAATCTGGACAATATCACTTTTCCTCTTTGTTTTCTCTGGTTCTATACAGCAATTTCCCTATTTGTATAGAACGGCAGCACCACTTACCTTTTTAGTTCCTCCTTTAGGCTATTTGTATGTGCGGAGCGTCTTGTACAATGAGCGGAAATGGCAGACAACCGATTATTTACACCTTTTACCCTTTCTATTTTTCTTCATAAACTACTTGCCTTTTTTCTTGAGTCCATTCGAATACAAATTAGAGATTGTGATGAAGACGATTCAGGACAAGAACTTTGGCATTGAAAAACAATTAGGATTCCTACCAGAAAGTGTATTCTATTTGTTTAGACCCATTCAAGCCATCCTCTATTTGATTTTCCAATGGCGGCTAATTTTGACCTTTACCAGAAATAACCCTAATCAAACAATTAGCGACCAAATCAGACGCGTTACCCGCTGGTTAAGCATATTCACCCTAGCTTCCTCTGGATTCTTAGCCGCATTTTTCTTCGTGCTTGCCCTCTATTTTACACAGGAAAATTTATTTACAAGTACCGAGCTTACGCTTATTCCTAATTCAATCTTAGCCATTTCTCATTTTGTGGTCTTTACCTATCTATTGATTAATCCCCAGGTTTTAACCGGCTTACCTTTCATCCGATACAAAGAAACCCCTTCTAATATTGTAGAAAATGAAACGGTGAAGGTCCCTTTTATTCTGGAAAATTACTCGAAAGAAATTAAGCTATTAGAGAAGTATTTCCACACTCAAAAGACCTACCTACAACCTAATTTAGCCATTAGTCAAGTGGCGGTGGAAACTAAAATCCCGAACCGGGATTTGTCTTATATTATTAATAATTATTACCAAAAGCGCTTCAATGATTATTTAAACGAAATGCGTTTACAGCATTTTATTAGTAAAATAGATACCGCTACCTTAGATAGTTTAACCATCGAAGCCATCGCATTAGACTCTGGTTTTTCGTCTAAGTCCTCCTTCTACCGCGCCTTCAATCGCTTTTACGGCTGTACCCCTTCAGAGTACCTTGGGACACTAAATAAGGCCCAATAAGGCGTTGATTTGTTTCATCTTCTGAACTTGGGACTCCTGTTTTTGAAATGTAGCAAACTTCTCCGTGGGCAAATCGTAGATTTAAATTCTGTTCACCATGGAATTTATGTCGCGCGTTTTAACGGTTCTCTTGTTATTCCTATTTCTGAATAGCTCAGCACAAAGCATCAGCCCCATCACCATCAACGTGGGAGGAGCTGCTACAAAATCGCTCGACTACAGCCTAGGTGAATCGGCCTCCATTGCCTTTTTCCAAACTCCCAATCAACTCAGTTTAAGTTCCGGATTTATTCAATCCTTCACACCTTTAGTCACAGGCATCGTCAATCGGGTCTTCGAAGAAGGAGAGGAATTCGTACTTTCCCCTAATCCTGCTACAAATTACGTTCGATTAAAAGGAGCTTTATCAAAACCCGGTTTTGTCGAATTTCATTTAATTGACAAGCAAGGTCGCATACTCGAAACTTACCCTAGCACCTACTATATCAATTACATCCAGAAGGAAATAAATACCTCTACATTAACAGGAGGCACCTATTTCATTCGAATGATCTATTCGTCCTCAGACGGCACAAAACAAGCTTTATCCTTCAAATTTAGTAAGATAAACTAATGAGAAAATACTATACAATCCTCTTCTTATTCATTCCATTGTTTGCCTTTTCCCAAAACAATGGTATCAACTTCCAAGGCGTAGGCAGGAACTCAACCGGTGCCGTTTTAACCTCTCAAAAAATCAGCCTCCGCTTCTCTGTCGTCCAAGGCTCTGAAACAGGAACGGTGGAATACGTGGAATCAAAAGAGGTCACCACTAACGCACAAGGCATATTCTCCGTCGTAATCGGCGATGGAACCCAGATCTCAAAAACAGGGAACTTCACAGACATCAACTGGAAAATCAACCCTAAATTCCTAAAGGTCGAAATGGATCCTGCTGGCGGATCCAGCTTCGCAGCCATGGGAACCACTCGCTTGCAATCTGTACCCTTTGCTTATTATGCAAACGGAGTAAACGCAGACAACGTAGATGGTGTGTTATCGGCCTCCAAAGGGGGAACAGGTGTAGCGTCAATTTCTGCCTTAAAAACAACCTTAGGGGTGGATCAAATAAATAATACGAGCGATTTAGCGAAACCGATTAGTACTGCGACGCAAGCTGCATTGGATACCAAGGTTTCAACCGCTACTTTTTCAACGACGGTGTCAGCAAAAGCGAATGTAGCTGATCTAGCGCTGAAAGCACCTATTGAGTCACCTACCTTCACAGGAACCGTCGCTGGAATAACAAAAGCTATGGTTGAGTTAGGCTCAGCGGATAATACGCCAGATTTATCAAAACCTATTAGCACGGCAACACAAGAAGCATTGGATACGAAGGTTTCCACAGCGACTTTTTCAACGACGATGGCAACAAAAGCGAATATGGCTGATGTAGAGCTGAAAGCTAATGCAACTGATGTAGCGCTAAAAGCGCCTTTAGAATCGCCCACGTTTACCGGAACCGTTTCTGGAATTACAAAAGCCATGGTGGGACTTTCGAACGTGGAGAACACAGCTGATTTAGCAAAACCTATTAGTACGGCAACACAAGAAGCATTGGATACGAAGGTTTCTACAGCGACTTTTTCTACAACAGTGGCGACGAAAGAAAATACAGCAAACAAATCTACAGCAACGGATTTAGGGGCTAATGAAACGAGTGACATTTTGTTTCCTACACAAAAAGCCGTGAAGACCTATGTGGATGGTCAGATTATTTCAGGCGGAGTTGCTGATGGTAGTATAACAACTATCAAAATTACAGATGGTGCAGTTACGAATGAAAAAGTTGCTGACGGATCGATTAGTTGGAGGAAATTAAATATCGCGAAAGGAGACATTGTAGGTTTGGGATTTGCTGGAGATGAAGAGATAATTCTTTATCAGGCAGGACAAGGCTTAAGCCAAACGACTACATCAATTTCGAATGGTAAAAGAAATGGTTCACCTTTAGTCACAACAACTTTTGAAGTTATGCCTGTAAATGAATTATTAATACTTGATGGTGCTGTTACAGATGTAAAAATAGCAACAGGTATAAGTAAATCAAAAGTAGGTCTAAGTAATGTGGAAAATACTGCTTTAAGTACTTGGAGTGGAAGTAATAATTTAACGACACTTGGCACAATAAATAGCGGTACTTGGAGTGGAACTGCGATTAATTATTCAAAATTAAATTTAATAGGTTCAATTGTTTCTAGTGATATTTCAAGCTCCGCTGCTATAAATTATTCAAAACTAAATTTAACAAACTCTATAGTTAGTGGCGACTTAACATCTGCGGCGATTACAACAAGTAAATTAGCGGATGGCGCAATAACTAATAGTAAAATATCAGAGCCTATCTCAGTAGTAAATGGGGGAACTGGTACATCAACTTTAGTTACCAATAGTGTAATAATTGGAAATGGAACAAGTACAGTACAGTTTGTTGCACCTGGGAATACAGGTAATGTTTTAACATCTAATGGTGCCTCATGGATTTCGAGTCCACCTTCAAACTCAAATACTTATTCATTAGGTTTGAATTCTACATTGGGTGGTATAGTATTTTATTTAACCCCTGATAGCAAACATGGATTAGTCGTTGAAGAAATAGACCAATGTACATCGTGCACGTTTTTTGAAGCAGAAAATGTCATTAGTAATCCTGCTAACCACTCAACCAACGGAAAAAACTTTACAGACTGGCGTTTACCTACAATCTATGAATTACTGTTAATAAACAATACGGTGGGCTATAAAGCGCCATCAAATATTTATAATATTGCAAATTTTAATGGTGGCACAAATAGAAGTACATATGCTTTCTCTTCCTATTGGAGTTCTACGAAATACACTGATAATAGTAATAATGCAGATGGTAACTTAACAGGAACAAAAAGTAAAAGTTATTATTTCGGTAATGATACATTAGAACTTTTATCTAATTTATTAAATACATCCACCCTTCAAATAAGGTCAATTCGGTCTTTTTAAACTTAAAAAATAACTAGCTTTTAAATCGAATATACCCTAAAACCTTAACCCATCATCCTTACCCGTCGAGAAAGCCTTGGAGTAATCGATTTTGCGGACCTGGCTTGCGATGTAATTGATCCCTTGCAATAGGTGGTTCAAGTAGGTCGGCTCTTGGTAGTTCTCTTTCGCGTGGCCTAGGGTGGTGACCCAGATGTGACCGCCTTGGAAGTTTTGAGTCCAAACGGCTGGAAAATAGTCGCCGTAAACGCCTTTGTGTTTTGTGATGAGGTCTTTTTGGGACTG
>CAJCBY010000269.1 GCA_903960725.1 uncultured Cytophagaceae bacterium
AGTTTTTTTCGGTTGAAGCTTGGGAGGATTTTTATGGTAAACACCCGCATCAGGCAGCTGATAAAAAGAATGTAGGTGTAGTATTAGCTGGAAATTTACCTGCAGTTGGACTGCACGACGTTTTAATGGTACTAGCTTCGGGGCATCACGCATCGCTGAAGTTAAGTTCTCAAGATAAATCTCTGATGCAGTTGTATGTATACGCTATGCAATCGTTTGATGAGAACATTCCAGTTACCATTATTGATCGTTTGCAGGGAATGGATGCGGTCATTGCGACAGGTAGTGATTTTTCTGGTGGGTATTTTGCACACTATTTCTCGACGATTCCGCACATTATTCGTAAGAACCGCAGTTCTTTGGCTGTTTTAAAGGGTTCAGAGTCTCAGGATGATTTCAAAGGTTTAGCTCAGGATATCTTTACGTATTATGGTTTAGGCTGCCGAAATGTTTCAACGATTGCGGTTCCAACGACTTATGATTTAACGCCAGTATTTGATGAATTGACTAAGGAGACGTGGGTTTTAGATCATTCGAAGTATTCTAATAACTTTCAATACCACCGAACCTTGTTCTTGTTGAACCAGATTCCGCATTTTGATTTGGGTAATCTACTTGTGACGGAAAGTGATGAGTTAGTTTCCCCGGTGGGCGTTTTATATGTGCATCGCTACTCAGATGAAGCCTCTTTAATGGCCTGGATACAGGAGCGAGAGGAAAAAATTCAGTGCAAGGTAGGTTTGGAGATTGGTTTTGGCCAAAGTCAACACCCAGCCCTCGATGATTTCGCAGATGGAATCGATACTTATGACTTTTTGATTAACCTTTCGTAGGCTTTAAATAGTCCCCATGCCCCTATTCCGCCTACAAAAGCTCCTACGATTACATCGAGAGGATAATGGGCTCCTAGGTAGATTCTGCTGTATGAAACGATTGATGCCCAAAGAACCAGGGCCATACCAGCCGACTTATTCTTGGTTAATAAATAAAATCCTACGGCAATCGCGAAGGAATTCGCTGCATGTGAAGAGCAAAAGCCAAATTGTCCGCCGCAGCCTGCCGGCAAATGAATCCATGATTGAAATTCGTCGACATGACAGGGTCTTAGGCGCTTGAAAAGGGGTTTCAAAAGACTAGAGCTGAATTGATCGGCGAAAACGATCGTTGAAACTAAATAGATGAGGGCTTTCTTAGATTTAGTCTGAAAGCGCTTATGTAAGAAGTAAATTAGTAAACCATAGAGAGGAATCCACGTCAATTTACCTGAAATGATTTCCATGGATCCATCTAACCAAGGTTGGTGAGCCTCGTTAATGAACCGAAATAAATGGGCATCCCAGGACGGAAACATAGCTTAGAATTTAAATTCAGCGCGAATTCGAGCGATAGTGGCTTCGGCAATCGGTTGAACTTTCTTTTCGCCGATCGCTAATTTCTCTTCAATGATCTCCGGATGCGCGATGAAATAGTCAAATTTCTCTCTTGCCTCTTTGAAATAACCTAGCATCAATTCATGTAGGGCTTGTTTCGCATGACCATATCCATAACCTCCTGCTTCATAATTAGCGCGCATTTCTGCCACTTGCGCTGGGGAAGCCATTAATTGATAGAGTTTGAAGGTAATATCGTTATCTGGATTTTTAGGTTCTTCTAATGGAGTTGTGTCTGTCACGATCTTTTTGATCTGCTTTAACAAATCCTTTTCAGGTAAGAAGATATCGATGTAGTTGTTCAATGACTTACTCATCTTAGCGCCATCTAAACCAGGAATGGTCATCACATCCTCGTTAATACGTGCTTCGGGTAAGACGAAAATGTCTTTGTTATAGCGCTTATTCACGGAATTTGCGATGTCGCGAGTCATTTCGATGTGCTGTCTTTGGTCCTTACCTACCGGAATAAGATGTGCATCATATAAGACGATATCTGCCGCCTGTAATACGGGATAGGTAAACAAACCGGCGTTCACATCCGATAATTTATCTGATTTATCCTTGAAGCTGTGCGCATTCGCCAGCATTGGAAAGGGTGTGAAACAGTTCAAATACCACATTAATTCGGTATGGTATGGGGCTAATTTAGACTGGCGGTAGAAGAAATTCTTTTCTGTATCAAAGCCAAAAGCCAGCCAAGCTGCGGCAATTGATAAAGTATTACTTCGGATACTTTCGCCATCCTTCAGTGAAGTCAGCGTGTGTAAATCAGCAATAAATAAAAAGGATTCATTGCCGGGCTGCTTTGAAAGTTCAACCGCCGGCATGATAGCACCTAAAATATTACCCAAATGGGGCTTTCCTGAGGCCTGAATGCCCGTTAAGATCCGCATAGCTTGTCTAAATAATTTATGCAAAAATCAATAAAATAGACCATAACTCCAAGCGATTTGTGCTTGGGCATTCGAGCTAAATTTGCTAAATTCGTTTTTGCAATTTCATCCTTTATTTCATGTCCCTCTCTCCTAGCCTTTTGGCCTTTTTGCGTGACCTCCGTGTGAACAACACGCGGGAATGGTTTGCAGAAAACAAGTCCAACTATGAGCAGGTGAAAAAAGATTTTGACGCCTGGACGACTGAATTGATTTCAGAGTTTGCCGATTTTGAGAATATGGATGGTGTTTTACTAAAGCACTGCTCCTACCGAATTTACCGGGATGTTCGCTTTTCTAAAAACAAAGAGCCGTATAAGACGTGGTTTTCAGCGAGTTTTTCGGAAGGCGGTCGTAAATCTGGTTTGATGGACTATTATGTTCACATTGAGCCGAATGGCGCTTCATTTCTAGGTGGGGGTATGTATTCGCCCACGCCAGAGCAATTAGCGGCATTTCGACAAGAAGTAGATTACAATGCGGATGGATTGCGTAAGATTATACGGGATCCTAAGTTTGTAGCCGTTTTTGGGGAGGAAGTCGGAGAAAGTCTGGTTCGAATTCCAAAGGGATTTGAGGCGGAACATCCAGAGGCGGAATTGCTGAAGAAGAAACAATTGTTTTTTTGGAAAAAATACACGGATAAAGAGCTGTGTTCTCCGGATTTCACGAAACAACTGATTGCGGATGCTAAAGTGTTGAAGCCCTTTTTGGACTTCATGAATGCTGTATTTTTTGAAAAAGAACCTTTTATAAAAGAATAAAACCCTATGCAATTTTCGCATTTGCACAACCATTCCCAGTTTTCCCTATTAGATGGTGCGTCTAAGATTTCGTCTATGTTCAAAAAGGCGAAGGAAGATAATATGCCAGCGGTAGCGATTACGGATCACGGGAATATGTTTGGGGTATTTCAATTTGTAGCCGAAGCGGGTAAGCAAGGGGTAAAACCGATTGTGGGTTGTGAGTTTTATCTCGTGAATGATCGCCACAAGCAAGTTTTCACGAAAGAGTTAAAGGATAAGCGCTATCACCAATTGTTCTTAGCGAAGAACCCAGAAGGCTACCAGAATTTGGTTAAATTATGTTCTTTAGGCTTCATGGAGGGGATGTATTCGAAATACCCTCGGATTGATAAGGAACTCGTTTTAAAATACCACAAAGGTTTAATCGCCACGACTTGTTGTTTAGGGGCTTCCGTACCACAGGCGATATTGCGTGATGGCGAAGAAGCGGCGGAGAAAGAGTTTAAATGGTGGTTGGATTTGTTTGGCGAAGATTATTACATTGAGGTACAGAATCACTTTATTCCGGAGCAGCAGACGGTGAATGAGGTCTTGTTGCGTTTTGCGAAGAAGTATAATGTAAAGGTGATTGCGTCGAATGATAGCCATTATTTGGACCAAAAAGATGCCAACGCACATGATATTTTACTGTGTATCAATACCGGAGAAAAGCAGTCCACGCCTACCTACAAGGATATTGAAGGCGATTTTGATATGAAAGGAAAGCGTTTTGCGTTCTATAATGATCAATTTTACTTTAAGACGACCGAGGAGATGACCAAACTTTGGTCACATGTACCTGAGGCGATTGATAATACGAATGAGATCGTAGGCAAAGTGGAGACACTGAAACTCACGAAGGACGTGATGTTGCCTAATTTCCAAATCCCGTCTACTTTCTTGAGTCAAGATGATTATTTGGAGCACATTACGATGGAGGGCGCAAAAAAGCGCTATGTTGATATTGATCAGGTGGTGGAAGAACGTCTGCGCTTTGAGTTGCATACGATTAAGACGATGGGTTTTGCGGGTTATTTCTTAATTGTTGCTGATTTTATTCAAGCTGGACGCGATTTAGGCGTTTATGTCGGTCCAGGTCGTGGATCCGCTGCTGGTTCTGTGGTCGCCTATTGTTTAGGAATCACGAACATTGACCCGATTAAGTATAATCTCCTTTTTGAGCGTTTTTTGAATCCAGATCGGAAGTCCTTACCCGATATTGATACGGACTTTGATGATGAA
>CAJCBY010000270.1 GCA_903960725.1 uncultured Cytophagaceae bacterium
AGTGGCTATAGAGCGCTTCGTTTCAACATAAATGGTAGATTTAACACAGCAAGTGGATCGTCTGCTCTTGGGGCCAACACAAGTGGTGATTACAACACTGGATTCGGTATAAATGCGCTTACAACAAACACCACAGGTTCAAATAACACGGCCTTCGGCAGTTCAGCTCTTTCGAGTAACTCAACAGGTTCAAATAACACAGCAATTGGATACGGGGCAAATGTTGCAACTGGTAGTTTAACCAATACGACAGCAATAGGTAATGGAGCGATTGTAGCGGCAAGCAACACTATTCGACTGGGAAACACTGATGTCACTACTATCGGAGGTCAAGTAGCATGGACTGCAGCATCAGATAGTCGTATCAAGAAAAATATAGTCAATTCTAATTATGGATTAGCGACTGTTTTAAAATTACGACCTGTTGAATATAACCTAACTAGCAACGATTTAAAGCAAGTAGGTTTCATCGCATAGGAAGTACAAAAACTAGTTCCAGAAGTAGTCACTGGTAAAGAAGGAGACTTAAGTAAGGGAGAAATTTTAGGGATTACCTATTCCAATTTGGTTCCCGTGTTGACTAAGGCGATTCAGGAACAACAAAAACAAATTGAAGAACAGAACTCCAAAATTGCAGCGCAACAAAAGCAAATCGAGGAATTGATAAAACTAGTTAAAGGACAATAAGGATAATAAAAAAAGCAACGGCAATCGGGACTGGCTTAGCAAATACAATCATCATTATTACTAACCAAGATGAGACAGCTCCCCTTAAGACTTTTGGCGCCTATGTCCGCGCCGTAAGAACATTCTAAAAGATATGAATCAACTAGAAATACCTAATCAACTATTTTTCAAACATCCAACAAAAATGAATTTGTCCAAAAATGTTTTAATCTGACACAATTAAGTCGTCAACCTTATATTATTCATAGGCGACTAATGAATTTTGCACTAAACTATTTTAAAAAAGTTCCCCATCAAAAAAACTTCAGTATGAAAAAGTCCTATTTAATTTTGCTCTTTTTAGTATCCTTCTTTTCTTTCCAAAAAGTAAGCGCTCAAGCGAACGTAACATCCTCCGGTATTTCTATCCAAGGAATTGCGCGGGATGAAAATAATGCGGCCCAAGCTAATATCGATCAGTTATCGCTGACGTTTAGAATTTATTATTTAGGTACTGGTAGTACTGAAGTTCAAATTCTAAGTCAGACAGCTAATGTGAAAACGGACAATTTTGGTGTTTTCTCCTATGTATTAACCATTAGTAACGCCATTTTTACGGAGATTAGTAATAATGCATCCTATTTAAAAGTATCACAAGGAAACGTCGTTTTTTCTGATGAAAAATTACAAGCAGTTCCTTATGCTATTCATGCACAAAATGGAGTTCCTACCGGTACAATCATGGCCTACATTGGTGCAACAGCTCCAGCAGGTTGGTTACTTTGCGATGGCGCCGCTTTTTCTGATAACACGACAAATGCGAAACTAAAGGAATTATTAGGCGGTCTTAATACCCCTAATTTAAATGCTCGTTATTTAAGAGGTACTGGCGCAGTTACAGGAAAAGAAGCAATTGCATTGAAAGGAACTCAAGATGATACATTCAAGCCGCACAATCATGGTGTAGGCTCTCTTGCTACCGCTAGTAATGGTGATCATACCCATAGTGCTGGAGATGGCTATGAAAAATTATCAAAAACTGATAATCGTTATTGGGTTGACTCTGAAAATGTACATATGGGAAACGCCTTAGCAACTACAAACCCAGCAAATAGAACAAACATTTATGAATCCCGAACTATGACAACTACTGGTGCTCACACTCACACAATAAGTGGTAATACAGCTGATTCTGGAAATGCTACTGTAAACGAAACCCGCGTTTATTCTTATGGTGTGACTTGGATCATTAAAATCTAATAGGTACTTCATTTGAATTTAATCAGTTCTATTTAAGTTTTTCAAAAAATTTACAATGAAAAAAGTTGTTCTATTTACTGCATTTCTATTAAGTGTCAGCTCTTTATTCGCGCAGCAAGCACAAGAAAGATCAGGTGTAAAAAGTGTTATAGGAGCCTCTGCTGTTAACAAAGACAATCTTAATTTGCAGCTAACACAAACCAGAAATGGGATAAATGGAACCTTCACGATAAAGAGTGTAAGCGTTCAAGTAGGATTGCCTTATATGGGCGTCACCGACGCGTCACAATCCAATAATCCGAGTCAAAATTATCAAAATGATTTAGGTTTCCCTTGGGGAATTCGGTATGTATATAGTACATTTTCTGATGATGCATTTACCGTATCTAAGGGGTATTACACGGACAAGGTGTTGATTAATTGGATTGTAAAGGCTAATGCAAGTTTAATTTCTGATTTTGTTATTTATCGGTCTTCGGATATTTCTAGTTCAAATCCTAACTGGGGGAACCCGGTAGGTACTTTAGCTAAAACAGCGAGAAGTTTTGAAGATATTACTACGGAAGGGGGGAAATTATATCGCTATAAAGTGCTGGCAAGAGGAGTGGAGACTGTTCCTGTGGAGTACTCTTCTTTTATTACCGGAATTGGATATAGAAATCCGACAGCCGTTATTACAGGAAATGTTAGTTTTAACGCAGGGAATCCAGTTAAAGACGTATTGATTTCTGCAACTCCTACGGGGACGACCTTAAATTTTGGAAGTTCTTTAAGAATCCCTTCCAATACAGCAGTTGAAGTCAACAATTTACATCAAAGTTTAAGGGACTCCCTTACTTTGCAAGCTTGGGTAAAACCGGAGACTGATTTCAATAATGATGTGATCACCCTATATAAAATTAAAAGCAATTTAGATAACGCAAAATATTTTAAAGTAAAATTAGGCGTAGTAAATGACCGAAACACCCTTACACTTACGATTGAAGAACCCAGCATGGGGGACCAAATTATTACGTTAAGCGATTATATACCTACAGGGGAAGTTGACAATAAAGGAGACGATATATTAGTTCCTATTTCCACTGTTAATGGGTCCTTTACCCACTTTACGGCCGTGTTGAGAAACAATGTAGTGCCAGAGATCTATATTAACGGAAGATTGATTAACGCTGCTTATGCGGCTAAAATGAATACTATTTTAGCGAATAGCACGGTTTCTGGGGCTACTCCACCCACGGTTGTTTTTACAAGTGCAAATGTGGCTACTCGATTAAATACTAGCTCAAGTGGATATCCACAAAGTTGGACGCGATTTAGTTTAGGAGGCGGTAAAACAGCCCTTTTAGACGAATTTAGGGTGTGGGAAACAGCATTGACGCCTGCCCAAATTCTAACCGATTACCGCAGGTACCTAAAAGGGAACGAAGCCTACCTTCATACTTATATTACCGGAAACGAGGGGACAGGCAATTTTGCCTATGACCTTTCATCCACTGGTTTTGATTTTCATGGGAACCATGCAAAATTGAATAACTCTGCTGCAGTAACCTATCCGAATGCACCCACTAGCCTTGTACAAACAGGTCTAGTTGTAAATTTAGATGCAGGACAACCAAGCAGTTATCCTGGCTCAGGAAGCGCATGGACAAATACAGGAAGTGGCGGTTCTACCTATAATGCCACTTTACTAAATTCACCGGCTTATAGCGCTAATTATGGCGGAAATCTCGCCTTCAACGGGACGAATCAATCTACGTCCATTACTCGACCAGTTGAAGATGATTTCACCTTAAGTGCATGGTTTAAAACGTCTTCAACTGGAGGTGTTTTGGGTGCATCATGGACGGGATTGGGTATCATAGATGGGGAAACTCCTAACATAGTGAATGACTATGGGGTAACCATGGCGCAAGGAAGACTCATGTTTGGGGTGGGTAATCCCGAAACTACCATTACTTCTCCTAGGGCATATAATGATAATAATTGGCACCAGGTGGTTTGTACTCGAGTAAAATCAACAGGCGCCATGGTGATGTATGTGGATGGCGTTCAGGTAGCCACAGGTACAGGAAATACGAACTCGCTGACTGCCACAACGGTGTTAAAAATAGGACGGAGTGATATTAATAGATTTTTCCCAGGAAATATTTCAGCCATTCATATTTACAACTCTACCTTAACAGCGAGTCAGGTTGAGCAAAATTATAATTACTTCTTTGCAAGACACGTAGAGCCTAGGACCACCTTTAGTAGTGTCATACCGACCAATACCCAATTAGGGGTATTAGGAGTAACGGATAAAAATGGTAATTATGTTATTTCAGCAGTGCCTTATACCGGCAATGGAAATTCCTACACTTTAGTTCCTTCGTTAGGAAAACACAAGTTTAATCCGAATCAACAATTAGTCTATGTAGGAGTAGGGTCTACCGTGATTAATAATGCAAACTTTAAAGACATCTCCTCCTTTAGCTTCAGGGGTCGAGTGCTATATGACAGTAGAGGCGTTTTCCCGACTACATCAGATGCTGCCATTAGAGGTGATATTAAAGATAATGAGGCGTATAATGCATACGTAGCAGGTAACCGGAAATATCAAAAAGGGGAATACTGGGCTTATAAAAATGCCGCAGGAACTATAGATAGCTTGCGTAGATATGCACCTATTCCCGTTCCTGGGGCCTATGTAAACATCGATAATACGATTGCGATGGATGCGAATAATACCCCTGTTTTAACAGACCTTCAAGGGTACTTTACGATACAAGTTCCCATAGGTGAACACGCCATTTCTGTATTTAAAAGTGGGCATAATTTTAGTTCAGAGGGCAGATACCCCGCACGAACTAGTTCGGTAGTTAATGGACAAACGGTGATTACGAATACGTATCTCGATTTCTTCCAAGACCAAGACGAAGCGATTACCTTTATTGACACCACTAAAATAACAGTCATTGGTCGCGTGGTGGGCGGAACAGCTCAGGCGGAACAAACGATCGGTTTTGGTGATACAGGTAAAAAAACCTACACCTATAAGGATGCGGATGGTGTGACTAAAGAGGAGGACTATACCTCTACTAATAATATAGGTGTAGCTAGATTAACACTGGGCTATATACCTACGGGATCAACAACTGTAACACCTGAATATAAAACGCGTTTTGAGACGAACGTAACATCAGGGGAATTCCGGGTTAAATTATTGCCTCTATTGTATACCCTCTCGCAAAACGATCTCGTCTTTAAAAGTGGGATAAATCCGGGCAATAGACCTTTATTGACTGCGGATCAAAATATCAATTTTACGGCAATAGGGCCCTATAAAACGCCTAATTTTACTAAGGGAAATAAAACCGGAGAGCCTTATCAGGAAGTGCTGAAGTTTACTTATATGGCAGATCCTACGTTCAGGGTTATAAGCCAAAGCTCTGAAAGTACAATCGTTTCTGGAAGCAAAACCTATACAATTGCTGCTGATCAACAGATACCTATTTACAAGCAATTCGGAAACTATAAGGTTGAAGTGGAAGGATTAGAAACGTATAATAATTACGATAATAGTTCTACTAATCCGGTTGTTTCTACGGTGCCAGTTAAGGGCGGACAAATCATTGCGACGAATAATCTAGCCTTAGAAAGTTCAGAATCAGTAGAAACATCCACCACCAACCCGAGCATTTTAGTGTACTCATTTAAGGGTGGTATGCCTAATACGAGTGCGACAAGTGGATACAAAAGGACAATCGATTTAAAGTACCGATTAAATGATATTGATTACCCTTTAACTAATTATAAAACGGAAGGGATTGTTTTAGGGGGCGAGTCTGATGGTACACAAACGTTTGTCACGGCAGGCCCTGAATTACCTGATTTTGTATTGCGCGATCCTCCTGGCTCAGGAAGTTCTGCGACTATTGAAAAAGGGTCCACTTTAAGTTTTACAAGATCGCTTTCTACAGGACTTAGCTTAGGTTATGAAGAGGCGGTAACGGTAAAAAGTGGTGTGTCCATACTATCCACTATCGTTGCAGGACCTGCCATTAAAGCGACTGCAGAGGTAGATAATACAGTGGGTCTTAGTTTCCAGCAGTCTAGTGCGACGGGTGCTGATGTAACGAATACCTATTCCTTTAGCCAATCTATTTCAACTAGCAGCGATGCCGGCTGGGATGGTAGTAATGCGGATTTATACATCGGTTATTCTGCGAATCAATTTTACGGAACCTACAATGATTTAACTGCAGATTCCGTATCCAATTCTTCTACTCCCATTAAAGTAGTAGCAAACACAGGATCTTCGACTACGTTAATATATCCTAAAATTAAAACGGCCATTTACTTTACAGATGCGCCTCAGAAAACGTTCTTTGTTTATTCTCAGGCGAGTATCCTGAATGACCTAATTCCGAAATACCAAGGATTTATAGATCAAATTGATGCGGGAACCTTAGTCGAAAATCAGGGGGGCGTATTAACTAAAAAACATTATGCTAATTCGATTAATCTCTGGAGAAGAATTATTCAAAATAATGAAAAGAAGAAATACCAAGCGTTTAATCAAAGGGACGAGCTGAAGGCTTCTTTGTATAATGATATCGACGTGCTTAGAAACCCTGTCACCAATGCACTTTCAGCCAATGCACAAAAATTAAGAGAATTATTAAATAAATCTTTCTATGAAAATATTTCTTTTGATGCTGGAGTAGGCGACATTACGAAAACTACTGCCATCGAAAGAGTGGGGGCGACTTCTTTGTCTTTTGATTTAGAGGTAGGAGCTTCCTTTGCGAAAGCGTTTGAAGGAACTGTAAATGAAACAGGTATTGCTATGGAAGCTAGCTATTCAGCTGGTAGCACCTTTGGTTTTGCTAGTTCAAGTGAAAATGCGAATAGTACAACGGTTAGTTATACGCTGAATGATACGGATGATAATAATTTATTGAGTGTAGATGTCATTAATTCATTCGATGGTAATGGGCCTATTTTTATTACCAAAGGTGGACAAACATCGTGTCCTTACGAAGGAGCAGAATTGACTAATTTTTACAATCCTACACATCCGAATGTTACTCTTGATAACGCTACTATTTTGCATCTAGATGATGCGGATAGAGTTCCTTTATCGGTAGCAACTGTAGCCTTAGAAAAGCCAGAAATTAAAGTGCTAGCGTCTAATGTGACGGGTGTTTATGAAGGGCGCAATGCGGAATTCGTTTTAAAATTAAGGAATACTAGCACAGCAAATAAAGATGCTACGTTTGTATTAGTCGTAGATCAAAATACGAATCCAGATAATGCACTGATTAATATTGAGCCGAATGGTACGTTCATCAATATTCCTGCTGGTCAAGAGGTAACGTATACCATGACGCTGAAAAAGGTGAAGGCTGATCAGTTTAATTACAATAATATTAAGGTGTCTCTTCAGTCCACGTGTGATGATGACGCGACAAGTTCAGTCAATGTTTCTGCTAGCTTTGTTCCTTCTTGTTCATCTGTAAGCGTATTATCACCATCGAATAATTGGTTGTTAAATAGGAATACGGCTTATGAAGGCAGTACGACTAAACCAGTAAACATCAAATTAGGGGACTACAGTACTACGTTTGCGAACTTAAAAAGATTCAATTTAGAATATCGATTAAAAGGTACACCTAATTGGACCACACTAAGAACATATTATAAAGAAGATGCTGATCTGACTGCCGCTATAACGGGGGGAGATAACAATGTAGAACTCATCGTAGGAAATCAATTAAACTATGCTTGGGATATTGCAGGTCTAGGGCTAAGTGATGGAACCTATGAAATTAGAGCGACAAGTTCATGTTCTAATAACACCATCTTTGAGTCGGCTGTTATTCAAGGAACGGTTAACCTAAGTTCGCCAGAACAATTTGGTTCAGCTACGCCTACTAACGGAATTTTAGGAATAGGGGATGATTTAACCGTTCGTTTTAATGAGCCAGTCAAAAAGAATGGAACGGTCACTAATTTTGAGTTTTTGGTTCAAAAAAATCAATTACCA